>CAYHFB010000413.1:0-3942 GCA_964355695.1 uncultured candidatus Brocadiaceae bacterium | reverse complement strand
TACAAAAGCTACGGCAGCTATGCACGTGGCGTCCATCACGAATCGCAGCCTAATGAGGTCAGAGTGCAGGGAGTTCCCAATCATTTGAGAAATATCAAGACAAGGATAGACCACTCGACGCAGCGGATTTCGAAGTGCGTGTTGATGAGGAGAACAAGGAAGTATCCGTACTGGCTTGTTCCGAAAAACAAGCGCCGACAGACCTTATGCGAAGCGAGCCGTTGCGGTTGAAATAATACCAGCAAAATCTACCTCGTTTATACGTGCGAAGGCTCATATAATCCCCACATTATCGTACAAAACCCGTACACACCACCGGTATACCCGCATAAAATAAGCGCCCCCAGTAGGATTCAAACCTACAGCCTTTGGCTTCGGAGGCCAACGCTCTATTCAGTTGAGCTATGGGGGCTCAGGTGGGTCTCAAACTACATTGGTAACGGTTGATTCTCAAAGCGTTGCCAGGCTAATACCGGAGCCAGGTTTCCCGTTGTGCCGGAAGATTGGCAAAAGCAAGGCGGCTTTATTTGAGAAAGAAGATTGGAGATGAGTTTATCACATACAATAAGGTAATGCAAGTATCATATAGCGGATGCTGTGGCCGTATCAAGGCCTCCCGTAATTTCTTGAGCCAAACACATACGGACAAAAAAGGCTTTGGGCTATACTATGATCGGGGCTACCTGGTTGCGTCCGTTGTTTTTCGCCTTGTAAAGATGTTTGTCCGCAGTCTTCAGCAAATCCTCACCAGTGCATGGGTCATTACTATCCCATGCAGAGACGCCGATGCTGCACGTTATCCTCCCCGCGTCAAAGGACGCCAGACAGGTAGTATTAACGGTGCTCAAAATCCTCTCGGCGGCATTAACGCCGCCCTTCAAGTCGTTTCCTGGCAAAAAGGCCGCAAATTCTTCGCCGCCGTAACGGACAAGTACGTCCGATTCCCGGAGGCAATAGTTGACAACCCCGACAAAAGACACCAATACTTTATCGCCTGCGGCATGTCCAAACTGGTCGTTGATCTTTTTGAAATGGTCAAGGTCCATCATAAGGCACGCCAGGGGCGTCTTGGCCCGTGAGATAAGCTTCAACTGAGGCAGGAGCCAGTCCCACATAAAACGCCGGTTATACACGCCGGTAAGGGGGTCCCGGGAACTGTCTTCCATGAGTTTCTGGGCTAGTTCCGTGTAAGCAGATGACCGGATGATGTTTTCTGTAACGTCCTGAATACTTACCATCGCCAGGTCGCTTCCATCAGGTCCTTGTACGGGGGTGATTTGCACGTGCTGTTGCATGAGCGAAAGGCCGTGCCGCCCGCGGTTATTGATGGGTATCGGCAACAAAAAGTGGTTGAGCGATTGCGACATCACCTGCGGCGAATGGTTGTTCAGGACGTTTTCCATTGCCCAGGTAAAACGTGTGTTTTCAAAATCAGGATAGAGTTCTTTCAGGGTTTTACCGGTTGCTTGCGCTGCCAGGACGCCGGTTTTTTGTTCGAGCCACCGGTTCCAGTATACGACCCTGTATTCACCGGTCAATATAACAATCCCCATCGGAACACTGTCGCAGACTTGTTGAAAAAATAACAGTTCACTCATGGGACGTCTTTTTCTGTAAAATCGTAAAATCTTGAAAGCTTGCTTATTACGCTACTTACCATGTCAGAGGTAATTACAATTACCAGGGTGCCGGCAATGTCGCGCTTCGAAGCGCAAAGCGCGGTTCTCACAACCAATACGGTCATATCGTTATGCGCCATCTTTGAAAGTATTTGTGGTAAACTATCTTCCGTATAAAACGGCGTGGATAGTGTTATTTTGTCCTTCAGGATATTTGCAATGGAGGCTATACACGACGAGATGATGATGTTTCCGATTTCCATCACGGCCTCCTGTTCATAGAACTGGAGTTTTTCGCCCGAGTTTGCAAACGCATTGCCCAAAACGGCCTGCGACAAAAACTTGCTGTCTTCACCCCGGAAGAGCAGATAAGCCCTTCCCTCCAACATGCCCGTTAACTCCTGATATACGATGGACTCATCGCCATTCGCAGACAGCGCGTTATTCATGAACAACGCGCTATTCACTTCGGCAGGGGTAAGGATGTTAACGTCTGGCACTTCCATCCGTATCTCATCGTTCAGCAAGGCTGAAAGCTGTGTGGCTGATTTGCTGACGCCGATGTTCATAATCTCTTTCAGGGCGTCGATCTGCATTTCGCTAAGATTCATGGCACAATATCCTTCAGGGCGGCGGCGATTTTTTCTTTTGTTATCGGTTTTTCTATAATCCTGGCAAAACCTAATGCTTGTGCTTCGTCCAGCACACCTTGCTGGAGGTTTGCTGAAAACAAGATAAATTTTGCGGTCGATCCTGTTTCTGTCAACCGGCGCGCCACGTCAATGCCACTTTTCCCCGGCATATTGTAATCCAGAAAGATAATGTCGGGTTGGATTTCCCCGGCGCGTGCAATCGCCGAATCGTAAGAGTTGGCCTCTACTATCGTCGCGGGATATTCTTTGGGAAAGTGCATTTTAAACAATAATCGGGACGTAGCACTGTCGTCAACAACAAGAATTTTTTTCATGGAATAATGCCTTTTTCTATAAATTCTAAAAACCGTGGAAGCTTGCTTAACAAGCCGCCAGCAAGTTCTGAGGTGATTACCAGTATCAGTGATCCGGGAATGTTACGCCTTGCGGCGTGCAGTTGGGTCTTTATGACCAGCACAATGTCGCCGTCATTCGCCTGCGTCGAAAGGATATGCGGCAAACTGTCTTCCAAATATACCGGTGTTGAAAGCGCTATTCTGTCATTAAAGAGGTTCGCAATGGTTGAAACGCACGCGGAGATAACGATGTTTCCTATCTCCATCATGGCCTCATGCTCGTAAAATTGAAGCTTATCGTCCGCGCGAGAAAATGCGTCTCCCAAAACGGCTTGAGCCAGGAACTGGGTGTCCTTCTCCTGAAATACCAAATAGGTTCTTCCCACCAGCATGCCCGTTAAATCCTGGTATATGACGGCCTTGACTTCGCTTTCAGACATCACGTCACGGGCATCTGCCAGGGTAAGAAAACCGACTTCAGGGACTTCCATCTGTATCTCATCATTGAGCAAGACGGAAAGCTGTGTGGCCGATTTGCTGACGCCGATATTCATGATTTCCTTCAGGGTATCATGCTGAGTTTCGGAGAGATTCATGACCCAATGACTTTCAAGGCGGAGAGCATCTTCTCCTTCGTTATCGGTTTTTCAATGATTTTGACAAACCCCAATCCATTTGCGGCGTCCAGCACACTTTGCTGGAGGTTTGCCGAGAGCAAAACAAGTTTCGCGGATATCCCTGACTCAATCAACACACGCGCTACGTCAATGCCGTTCTTCACGGGCATATTGTAATCCAGAAAGATTATGTCCGGGCGGATTTCTCTGGCGAGGACAAGCGCAGAATCATAAGAGTTGGCCTCGTGAATAGTTGCCGGGTACTCTTTAGGAAAACACATTTTAAACATTACCCTGGCCGTAGCGCTGTCATCAACAATAAGTATTTTTTTCATAGTACCTTGTATAGAATTTTATTTTAAATGTTCTATTCTGCAGCGAGTTGGAAGCCAGTGCTAACCAATTCCCCATTTTTATTCCTGCCACATTATTGGTGGCACCGGCAACCTGCCTGTGTTTTTATGCATTCACACACATAGACACGGCGCGCCGTATCCATACAGTACACATCGGTAGGAGTAACCCCATAAGTGTTGAGTTTGTCCTCCTTTTTACTTCTTAACTTAACACGTAGGGGGATACCCCCCATAGGTGTTAAGTTAAGGAGTTTATAATTACCACCAAAACCTTGTTTTTACTAGCCCTGAAGGGGCTAAATAGCATAGCCCAGGGCAACGCCCTGGGTAACAAAACAAAACCATCAAGCCCTGAAAGGGCG
>CAYHFB010000412.1:0-3952 GCA_964355695.1 uncultured candidatus Brocadiaceae bacterium | reverse complement strand
CGCCGAAAGGCCTAATTTATCCCTGCCTAAGATACAGCCGGCAACAGGACTGAAACCCTGGTATATCGTCCCTCTTCGCTCTCCACCAGGAGTTTGCCGCCGTGTTCGCGGATAATGCCATGGCAAATGCTCAGGCCAAGCCCGGTTCCCTGGTTTCTCGGTTTGGTGGTAAAAAACGGGTCCATTATTTTGTTTATTACGTTTGGCGATATGCCTGAGCCGTGGTCACAGAACACCACCTTTATATAGGTTGCGTTGTCAATGGTTATCGTTTCGCCGGATACCTCCAGGATTTTGTCTACATGCGACGCAGGGTACTTTTCACACAGGGCATAGTGCGCATTGCTGATAAGGTTTAAAAAAACCTGTTGAACTTGTTGGGGATGCGCACGTATTGACGGCAAGGTATCGGGAAGATTCAACTTTGTGGCAATTCCCGCTTTTCTTAATTGCGCTCCTACAAGGCCGATCGTACTTTGCATGATTTCATCAATACGCACCAATACCTTTGCCTCGTCTTTACCCGTTGTCCTGGCAAAAGAGAGGAGGTTTTTTACGATGGTTGCTGCACGGTTTCCCTCTTTTACAATTTTGCCGAGTATATCAGTTTCTTTGTCTTCTTTGCCCTTTCTGTTCAACAAAAGTTGGGCGTAGTTTATCATGCTGTTGAGCGGGTTATTGATCTCGTGCGCAATGCCTGCCGACAATTCGCCCAGGGACGACAGGTGCCTGGTTCGTTGTGACTCCATCTCCAGGGCAACGTTCTCCGTTATGTCCCAGAAAATACCTAGTATGCCGATCACGTTGCCCGCCTCATCCCTTATGGGTATTTTCATGGTGTGAACAATCATTTCCCGTCCGTCGATGATATATTTTTCGTCTACCTCCTCTGTTTCCCCCGACAAGGCAATCCTTTCGTCGTCTTCCCGGTATTTGTTGGCAAGGTCTTTGGGATAAAAATCGAAATCGGTCTTTCCTTCAATTTCGCCTGGTGTGGTATGCAGGTCTTTGGCATAATTAAGGTTGCAGGATACATATACTGAATTTCTGTCCTTATAAAAAATCCTTTGAGGCAGGCTTTCAAGCAGCATCTTGTACTTGCTTTCACTCATCAGGAGTGATTCCTCGGCCTGCTTGCGGTCTATGCCCAGTGAAATGATATCTGCGGCGTACGACAGCGCCTTGATCGTAAAATCATCTATATCCTGATAGGAAAATATCGCAACAACCCCAACCAGCCGACCCTTAAAAATCAATGGGTATCCCAGAAAGTCCGTTATGTCATTCTCCCGAACAAGGATTATATCATTAACATGCGGGTTATTTGCAAGTGGGTCACCCCTATAGGGACGGCGTTCTTGTGCAATAAGGCCGACCGTATATTTTCCGATTGGTATACGGTTACAGCCGTAGTCAGTCCGGGTGGAAATACCTTCACTGGCCAGTAATTCCAGGACTTTGTCTTTTTCATTGAACGTCCAGATACGCGCAAGCGCCGCACCCAGGTTGCGCACCATGGCCTCTGCACACAAACGCAAGATATCGCTCAGCACGGCGCCCTCGCTCAGGGCAACGCTAACGTCTCTGATAAACGACATAAGGCGTAGGCGCTCCACCAGCAACTTCGCTCGTTTTTGTTCAGTAATATCGTTTCCAAAAGACAGCAGCCCCGTAACCGTTCCCCGGTCTTTCAACTCGCTTGTCTGCCATGAGATAATCCTCGTCGTGTTCGATTTTGTAAGTATTTTACCCTCGTAGGATTTTGTGATTTGGCCGGTTGTACGCCAGGTGTGAAATGCCTGCCAGGCATCGGGAGAAAGGCCTTGAGGCGTCAGTATTTTAAAACAATCCTTCCCCAGCACCTCGGTCTTTTTGTAACCGGAGACATTCTCGGCCGTCTCGTTGAATATCTGGATGTTTCCGGCAACGTCCAATCCCACAACCATGACATTCGCGGTTTCTATGAGATTCTCCGCGTAGTCCTTTGCCTGCCGTAGCGCCTCCTCGATTTGTCTGTGTTCGGTAATGTCCCGTGCCGTGCCGAATACTCCGATAATAGCGCCTTTTTCATCGCGCAAGGGGAGGTTTTTGTATTCGCATATTATGCCCGTGTCCTTGAATGTAAGCTCAAATTGAGGGCTTTCTCCCTGAAGGGTTTGCTGATAAAAGCGCATGGCCTTTTCCTGGTCTTCTTCGTCAAAAAGAGGGGCAAATGATTTCCCGATAAAATCCTCCCGCCTGCGTCCGGTAAGTTTGTCAAAGGCATGGTTTACGTACAGGAGGTTGCCTTGCATATCGCAAATATAGGGCAGGTCGTTGATCTCGGAAATAAGCATTTCGTATTTCTTCAGTTCTTTCCTTGCGCTTTTATGCCCGACGATCTCTGCCGCAAGAAGTTTGTTGGACTGCAAAAGTTCGCCGGTGCGTTCATTTACCCGTATCTCCAGCTTTTCATAGGCATCGCGTAGCGCTTGCTCTTTGCTTTTCAGTTCAAGGGCATTTACAAAGATTTCGCCCACCAGTTTCAGCAGCAAGACGTCGTCATTATTCCAGCCTTTTTCAGTACGTATTGAATCAAAACCCAGGCAACCGGTAAGGGCGCCGCGGCAGACCATGGGCACGATTATAAAGGATTGAACGGCCTGTGATTGTTGCAGTTCTTTTTCTGCATGGGCGTTTGCAGGCATGTCCGCGACACGTGAGACGTGGATCACCTCAAACCGTTCCAGCTTTTCCATGCCCCAGGGAAAGTCTTCAACGGCAATGCCTTGTAAATTGCCGATTTCCGGACGTATCCCCTCTGCGCACCACTCATGGGTATTATTTGCGACCCTTTTTGTGCCGTCGTCAGAGAAACAAATAATGTAACTGCGGTCCGCCTCTGCAAATGTACCGATTGTTTCCAACGCGCGGTTTATCTCTCCGCCGACCTCGTCAGGCTCAAAGCTAAGGAGACTTGACGATATGGCCGCAATAATCGCTTCCATTTTAAGCCGGTACTGTAAATAAGACTCCGTTTGCTTGTGTCCTTCTACTTCCCGCTTCAGGTCTCCATATAATTTCTCAAGAGACCGTGTCATATCGTTAAAATGTGCCGACAATTGTCCAATTTCATCACTGGATTGAATGTCTACCCTCTTAGACAGGTCTCCTTTTGCAATATCCTGCGTAACGGCTGCCAGACGCCGGATGGGGGAAACAAGGTATCTGGCAAGGAGGTAAGAGAGCGCCATTCCAACCAGTGCAACCACCGCACCCAACGGGACAATGGTGTAGAAGAGACTCCTGAATAAATTTGCCTGCAATCTTTTGGTAGTTAGGCCAATTTGCACAAACCCTATTGCGTCACGAGTGGGGAGGGTAACGTTATCAAGCACCTGCCCGGCTAAGGCCTCTTCTGAAAAAGGGCTGTTTTCGCTAACGGGTAGGGTGAAATCAAAGAACTTCTCGCCCGCACTTGAGGTGGAAACCCGAATGAACGGCGTATCCTGCTGATGCGGTTCTCCGGGTAGAATTTCGCTTATCCCGGTGTTTATCCAGGAAGCCTTGCCTTCGGTTACAACCGATTGTTTACTTGCAATCCGCCAGTATCCGATCTGCCTTCCGCCATCGGCAATCATTAACCGCTTGAGAGGCAAATCAAGAAAGGCCGGTTGTGTCTGATTTATAGCGTAGCCTACTTCATTGTCCTGTGAAAGCATCATAATCAGAGTGGTACCCGTCTCCATAAGCAATTCCTCATGCCCTTTTCTTTCGTGCATGTAAAAAAAGAGGCACGTGAGCGCATCAAGCACTACGAGCAACAGGCTTATGAAGATGGTAAGTTTTGTGCGGATACTCATGGTAAATTAATTGCTTTCATTAGGCTAAAGTGGGCTTTGCCCACAACCCAATAGAAAAAAACACACGTTGTAAAATGTCTTACTCGTCGCCTCTACAGAGGGATTCCGGG
>CAYHFB010000411.1:0-3965 GCA_964355695.1 uncultured candidatus Brocadiaceae bacterium | reverse complement strand
AGGAGAACAATTGAACGAGTTGTCAATGGCTTACAGGATTCAGGGCTTATGCTTTTCTTTGCGCTCTTTGCGGCTTTGCGTGAGACAGGCCTGAGTAGTTACGTTATTTTGTTGTCATACCCGGAATCCCTCTGTAGAGGCGACGAGTAAGGCATTTTACAACGTGTGTTTTTTCCATTGGGTTATGGGCAAAGCCCACTTTGGTATCAAGCCAAATAATGGTAGTGCGATAGAGTAATGGTGATTATTTTGACGGCGGGAGTTTCCGCCTGCCACTTTGCCACGGGGAGGAGTAGTCAGGCGGAAACTCCTGACGGCACGCAGTATTGATGTTTCTTTTGTGGCTGCGTACCATATTAACATACAACACACCACAACACGTGCTATACGGTTTACCGAGTCATTGATGTGCTTTAACGGAGAGGCAGGTTCATTGCAAATTTGAGCAATTCCTCTTTAGCAATGTCTGAGGTAAGGCAATAGGCTTGACGTTCATCTTTCCATATCACCGCGTTAAACCCCTTGCAATTCCCCAAATAATACTCTTTGTTGCCCAGGACGACTTTCTCGAGGTTTCTACAGAGGACATTGCCGTCGCCGAGGATTTGTAGCGACACTTTATAGCCATCTTTGTTAAAAACAACGCAGTGGTTGCCCGTTCCGGGCTGCTTGGCAGGAACTCCGCCGGGGAGGCTGATGAGTTCCGCATCTATCAGGGATGACGTATTTCCCATAACGGAATGATTCCGGTTTCTGTTAATGTCGCCGACGATCGAGGTGGTCTCATTGAACACCAGATTATCGTTTACGGCCATAACGTGGTTACTTACCACGGCATCGACAACAGAGGGGGTATTGCCGCTCTGATAGTTTGCGTAATAAAATATCCCTCCTCCCAGGAGAATGAGAATAGAGGCCGCAACTGAGTAGAAGCGCCTGGAAGCAAAGAGGCGAATGATTCTGGATTTATTTACCGGTTGTTTTTCTTCAATGTCCGGCTGGTAAATGCCGAAGGAGGTGAGATTTTTGATGATTCTTTCGTGAAGGTACGTGGGCGCCACCGTACTTACACAGTGCGCCTTTATAAGCGCCCGCAATCCCATCTCAAATTCGTATTTTTGCCGGCAATCACTACAAACTGCTATATGATTTGAAACGACAAGGCGGCTCGTCACATCAAGTTCCTTATCGAGGAACTCGTGGATATGTTTCACGGTTTCAGCGCAAGACATCATTTTCTCCTATCAATAAAACCTCTATCTTTTGCATATTCCCAAAGACTTTTTTGAAGTAATTTTCTTCCCCGGTTGAGCCTGGATTTCACCGTCCCGACCGGCACATTTGCAATTTCTGAAATATCCTTGTACGACAGCTCTTCTACGTCTGAAAGCAGGATGACCTCCCGATATTCAACCGGCAGGCTTTCTATCGCGTGTTTTATATCATCGTCCATAAAACTGCTGATCTCATCACATCTTGTAGCAAGGGTATCCGTTAATTTCCCGGAAACGCCTTCTTGTGCCGCGGTTTGTTCCGTACCGAGCGTATCGATATCTTCAAACAAGACCTCGCCCGGCACGCTCGCTGTCTTTCGGTATTTATTGATAAAGGTATTCCGAAGGATTTTGAAGAGCCATGCCTTTATATTCGTTCCCTGTTGAAAGGTACTGAAAAAACGGTATGCCTTTAAGTAGGTGTCCTGTACAAGGTCTTCCGCCTCCTCTTTATTAAAGATATACCGCAACGCCATATTATAGAGTGCATCTATATGTGGCATCGTCAGTTCTTCAAATTCCTTCTGTTTGTTGTTATCATCCGTCATTTGGATACCGTTACCTTCACATTTAACACTCAAAAAACATATAAGGTTCCTATTATTTAAAAATTATAGAGCGATAGTATATAAATTCCGTTAAACAAATTCAACAACTATAAAGATTTTATGTAATAAATTATTAGTTGTTGTTGAATTTGCAATAGAGATATGTTTTTATATAGTGAATAATTTGCCTTTGATACTGTTTCACCGCGAAAGAATGCATTGAAACGTAAGGGAATCAGGGGTATGCGCATCTTTTTCTGATGCCATTTATTCCGTTCCGGCAACCCCTTTATTTTCTGCAAAGGGAATTTAGAAATTACTACTTGAAAATCTAGCTACATATTGTATAATTCACCTCAAATCATACTATCTGTTGCAATTTGGGAACGGTGTTGTGCTATGAAAAAGAGAATAAATAACGATAGACGTTTCAAGGTGAGAATACATCAGCCGCGAATGAGTCATTACCGGTCCAGGCGTCCGCAGGGGATGTCTGCCACGATTATGCAATGGGTTGCGTTAGACCTTGAACCTCCGTCGTGTGGTCAAGGCAAACGTACACCATACTAGGAGAAAAACCATTTTACAACTTTTAGAAAAGAGTCTCTCGAAAACTGTTGAAGTTGAGGTTAACGATAGTAACGAGGAAAAATGTAAGCAACTTGGTTTAAAACGGTTAAAAATAGAGGATAAAAAGCTTTTTGATAAATATGTAGCAGAAGAAGATGTAAATTTATGCGATTATTCTTTCGCCAATAATTATATCTGGAAGGGTTCGGTAGAATTATTATGGAAGATAATCAACGGCAATTTTTGTCTCTTTGGCGTGACAACCAAAGGGATGTGTATGATGCTTCCGCCTTTAGGTAAAACCAATATCCAGAACACCCTGGATGAGTGCTTTTTGTTGATGCGCGGGATTAATGATTCAAACGGCTTTGAATCCTACGTTAATTACGCGTACGAGAAATTCCTGAATTTCTTTGATAACAGTTCCTACCGCATTGTAGAAAGCTATCCTGACTATATTTACAAGACGTCCGACCTCATAAAACTTGCCGGCAGAAAATACGAAAAGAAAAGAAACGAGATAAATTACTTCAGAAAGAACTACATCGTTTCTTTTGAAAGATTCCTGTCCAAACATATCGCCGATGCACTCCTCATGATTGATCAATGGAAGCGGGAAAAAGTTCACGAATCAAACCTTTTAAACCACAGCGAGGCCCACTACGGATACGGCCTTATCCATGAAGCAGAGGCGGCCAAATGCGCCGTTATTTTTTCGGAAGAAATGGGGCTGAATAACGGGGCGGTTATTGTTATCGACGGACGGATTGAGGGAGTCACCCTCGGTGAACGGATTGCGGCCAATACCGCATCGGTACTCATAGAGAAGACCAATAACAATTTCCACGGCATGCCACAGTTTATTTATCAGCAGTTTTGCGCCGCCCATTTTCCCGACGTGGAATACATCAACGCCGGTGAGGATTGGGGCATAGAAGGACTCCGCAGGGCAAAGATGTCGTATCATCCCTGTTTTATGGCAAAAAAGTTTCTCCTTAGCAAAAAATAAGCGCGTGGTACATTACGGCAAGGCAAATCTCCTGGATCTATTATCCCTGGAACGACTGGAGCAGACGTGTTTTGCCGGTGAGGCATTCAGCCGCCGTCTTATTAAAAATCATTTAGTTAATCCGCGAGCAATTGTTTTCAAGGCAACGGCCCCGACAGGGGAAATTGTCGGTAATATCATTGGCGTCTTAAAGAAAGAACGGGGAATTCTAACCGGGCGGATATTCTCTCTCTGCGTTTTAGAATCTTATCGTAAGGGCGGCGTAGCCGCGCACCTGCTTCATCTCCTGGAAGAAGAATGGCATCTCCTGAACGTCGGGCAATTCCGGCTTGAGGTTGGCGTTCTCAACACCGTTGCACAACGGTTTTACCTTCGACACGGATATCTCCAAACCGCCACCATTCTGCCCGGCTTTTACCGCAACGGCACCGATGCCCTCATTATGCTCAAGCGCCTTTCTGGAAAAAGTATCCACCCTGGTTGAAATATCTTTGCCTTGCCGGGACATTGAAAAGGTTGTCGCTTTCCCTACGCACGGTTAATCAGCACTACCATCCTGAAATT
>CAYHFB010000410.1:0-3967 GCA_964355695.1 uncultured candidatus Brocadiaceae bacterium | reverse complement strand
ATCCCACCGTTTCATAGATTTTTTGAGACTTGTGTATAAACATAAGCCTTTAGGCTGGGGTGCAGATGTCCGCCAAACCCGGGCTTTAGCCCTGACGGCACGCAACCAGGCATTTTTCACGTTTCGTTCATGCTCTTGAGTAACTGATGCTTTTCTGTGCCTCTCATCTATTAGCATTTATTCGCGGTTTGTCCAGGAACCTGGCGCTTCCCGCCTCTACTTCGTAATTCAAAATTCCTTGTTCCATATTCGATATTCGCCGTTAATTCCTACCTTTTCGTACCACGAAAAAAAGGCGACGCTATGCTTCCATCGTCTTCCAAATCGCATCCATCAATTCCGTCAGGGGGACGGGCTTTTGCAGGAAGCGTAGTCCTTCTTCCTGAATATTCCTGTTAGCTTCTTCATCCCCCGTGTATCCGCTCATAAAGAGCGCCTTGATGCCGGGTTTTATCTTCTTGATGCTATCATAAGCCTCTTTTCCGCTTTTTACGGGCATTATACCGTCAAGCAGCAGCAAGTCTATCTCGTCTTTGTTTTGTTTGAACTTGTTTATGGCATCTTCCCCGTCTACTGCCGAAATGACCGTAAAGCCTTTTTGCCTCAGTACCTTCGTCATGGATTCCCTTACCCCTTCTTCATCCTCCGCTAGCAAAATGGTTTTGCTCAGGGTTGACAGCAATGGGGGTGGAAGGCGATTTGCCTCCGCCACACTTTCTTTCGGTTTTTCGTCGGAGACCGGCAGATAAATGTTAAAAGTTGACCCTTTGTTCGGTTCACTGATCACCTCTAATGCGCCATTATGCTGCCTGATAATACCATAAGCTATCGAAAGTCCCATCCCCCTTCCCTTTCCAGACACCTTGGTCGTGAAAAATGGCTCGAATATCTTCCCTTGCATTGCCTCGTCCATGCCTATCCCCGTGTCCGATATCGACAGTAATGCATACTCGTCGTTAGCGCCAAGTCCAAAGTTTTTTGCGCGCACGTCGTCCAGTTTCGTGACGTCGGTTCTTATCGTTACATGCCCACCGTTTGGCATGGCCTCCACCGCATTGATAAAAATGTTCATTATCACCTGCTCTATTTTGCCGCTGTCTGCCTTAATAGCGACACTTTTATCGCTGAGCGTCATTTCACACCGTATGCGTTCTCCAACGGACTTAAATAAAAGCGGCTCCATGTCTCTTATTATTGCATTCAAGTCTATGGGGCTGAGATAGAGGGGCTGCCGCCTGCCAAAGGTAAGCAGGCTCTGCGTCAGGCGTTTGCTCTTATCGGTCAGACCAAGTATCTTTTGCGTGTAACTCCGGATGGGGTTATCCTCCGCAAGTTCCATCTCGATGAGGTTTGAGTATCCGACGACGGCCATAAGCATGTTGTTAAAATCATGTGCGATTCCACCGGCAAGCTTTCCGATAGACTCCAGTTTTTGGGCGTGGGCAAGCTGGTCTTCTAGCTGTTTACGCTCTGCCTCAAGGTGTTTTATCGTGGTGACGTCGTTTTTTATCGCAACGAAGTGGGTTATTTCACCTTTAGCATTTTTTATCGGTGAGACCGTTACCAGTTCATGGTAGATTTCGTCATTCTTCTTTTTGTTAATAAATTCCCCATGCCATGTCTCCCCGGTTGTTATGGCCTCCCACAGCTCCTTAAATCTCTCAGGAGGGGTTTGCCCTGACTTTAATATGCGGGGGTTTTGCCCCTTCGCCTCCTCCTGGGTGTATCCGGTCAGTTCGATGAATTGGGGGTTTACGTATTCAATGTTACCTTTTGCATCGGTAATTACGATGGACGTCGAGCTTTGTTCCACCGCACGGGATAAGATAACCAGTTTTTCATTTTGTGACACGATCTCTTTCGTCTTTTCGGATACGTGTTGTTCAAGGGTTTCATTAAGCCTCTTAAGCTCCTCTTCATATTGTTTCTGCACCGTGCAATCACGTATGATACTCAGGGCGTTCCAGCGGTTGTTTGACCGGAAAGACGCAAAGGAATGTTCTGCGTAAAACTGTGTGCCATCCTTTTTCTGCGCCAGCAGAACAACTCGTTTTCCTATAATATTACCCGTGCCGGTTGCTTTGTATTGCATCATGCCCGGCTGATAATCCTCGGTATAACCGTCCGGTACGACTGTTTTGTGGACGTCTTTTCCCAGCACCTCGGCCTGTGTATAGCCAAACAGGGTTTCAGCCGCTTGGTTCCAGTAGTTAATTATCCCGTTGTCATCAATCATAATAATCGCGTCAAATGCGGATTCGGTAATCTTTCTTAGCTTTTCTTCCGTTTGCTTTCGTTCCGTTATGTCCGTTACGGTTCCAACATAACCGACAATCGCCCCTGTGCTGTCTTTTTCTGGTGTTACCTGGCTATATGCCCAGATCGTTTCCCCTGTCGGTTTTACAAACCGGTATTCTGAAGAAAAACCGGTTCTTCCACGGATGCTTTTTTGCCATTCCTGAGACACCCGCTGCCTATCGTCAGGGTGCAGTGCGCACATCCAGCCATCTCCAATCGTCTCAGACATGTCCATACCGGTTGAAACCGATATCTGTTTGTTTACATAAACCCATAGCCCCTCAACGTCGGTATAAAATATGCCGACCGGCGAAATCTCCGTCAACGTGCGATATCGCTTTTCACTCGTTGCCAATGCCTCCTCTACGTGCCTGCGGGCGGTGACGTTCACACCATAGATATTCACATACTTTTGCTCTGTTATCGGCACAAACGTCAACGAAAAGAAATGTTTGCTGGCTACCTCTTCCTCTTTGAAGCTGTCATTTGTTGCAAGCGCCTTTTTGATATATTCCTGCCATTTACCTGCTACGATATCGCCGACCTTGCAAGGTTTATTTGTGTGGCAGCCGCAATTGTCCAGGATAAACAATCCCGCCTTGTTTGCAAAAAGAACCTTTCCATCATGGGCAATCCGTATAACGGGATGTGGGTTTTCAGAGGTGAGCCTTGCTACGGCCCGAACTTCATCCTCCAGGAGATTCTTTTTTTGATAGAAATGGGTAATTATTGCAATGAGAAAGGCAATGGCTATGCCGGTAGGAAAGAATATTTCGTCTAAATAGGTGTGTGTTGGGGATATATATCCAGGAAGCGGAGACGCCTCAAAGCGCCATGTATTGTTATTAAATGCAATGTCAGCGGATTGCGACAGGTCGGTCGTATCCGGATAATCGGATGCGTTGAGGACGAATATCCTCTCCGTACCCTCGTAGACCGTGATTGCATAATGGGAAGAGATGGTCTCCGGCATGTCTGTTGCAAATAATTTCCGGTAATTCAATACACCGGCGATAAAGCCATCGAATCTTGCTCCGGCATAGAGGGGTACAAAAATAATACATCCTTTTTCACCCTGCACAAGATCGACTGTCCGGGTAATGCGGAATTCATTCTGATTCTTCGCCTCTTCCAACGCGGCCTTGTGGTTTGCTTCAACGGAAACATCCATGTCCAGCGACTGCTCATTTCCCTCCAGAGGCGCAATCCAACGCACATGAAACGACGGGTCTATCCATTCAATGGCCTGAAAGCAGGAATAGTGCTTTACCTGATTGCCCATGTCCGCAATCCATTCGTCTTTCGGTGTGCCGCCACGTGCTGTCCACCTGCTGGCTATACGTTGGAGCGCGCCGATACTTTCCTTCGTCAATCTCGCAGATTTATCTGCCACTCCGCTAACGTCAGACCGGACGATATTTCTGATGTATTCATGCTCTCTATTGTCGAGCAATGCCCGGCCATAAAAAGATGCTATGCAGCCGATAATGGCAATGGTGATAGGAATCCACCATAAGAGTAATTTGTTTTTGTTGAATGGATTTTGCATGAATGTTTTTGGTTATTTAATGGTGTATTGAATTATGAACCCTGATTCTCGTTCCCAAGCTCCAACCCTTATGTTTATACACATCTTTTGATATGGCTTACGATTAACGGCCTAATATCT
>CAYHFB010000409.1:0-3974 GCA_964355695.1 uncultured candidatus Brocadiaceae bacterium | reverse complement strand
CTGGGCGTCCTTTTTATTTATCAGCGCTTCGTATTCATTCAGATAATACCGAATGGTAGAAAGTACCGGGTTGGCCGCTGTTTGGCCGAGTCCGCAGAGTGATGCAGTTCTGGTCACCTCTGCAAGTTCTTTTAGCAGGTCGAGGTCTTCTTTCACGCCCTTTCCCTCGGTGATGCGTGTGAGGATGTCGAGCATTCGTCTCGTTCCAACCCTGCAGGGGACGCATTTCCCACAGGACTCGTCCTGGCAAAACTCCATGAAGTACCGGGCGATTTCCACCATGGACGCCGTATCGTCCATAACGATAAGCCCACCGGAACCCATGATAGCGCCCACTTCCTTCACCGTTTCGTAGTCGATGGGGAGGTCCAGATGTTGGGCAGGCACGCATCCGCCTGAAGGTCCGCCCATCTGGGCTGCCTTGAATTGTTTTTTGCCGGGAATACCACCGCCGATATCAAAGACGATCTCGCGGAGTGTCGTTCCCATCGGTACCTCAACAAGCCCGGTATTCTTCACGTTGCCTGCCAGCGCGAATATCTTTGTCCCCTTGCTGCTGCCCGTCCCAATGGACTTGTAGTATTCAGACCCCTGGAGGATGACGATGGGTACGTTTGCAAGGGTTTCTACGTTGTTGATGTTGGTAGGTTTGCCCCACAGGCCGCTTGTAGCGGGGAATGGAGGACGCGGACGCGGCATGCCGCGCTTTCCCTCAATGGAGGCAATGAGTGCTGTTTCTTCCCCGCATACGAATGCACCTGCACCCATTTTGATTTCCACGTCAAAACTGAATTTCGAGCCTAATATGTTTTCTCCCAGGAGTCCCAGTTGTTTCGCCTGTTCTATGGCGATTGTCAGGTGTTCGACGGCTATGGGGTACTCCGCCCGCACGTAAACAATGCCCTTCCTTGCGCCGATCGCATAAGCGCCGATAAGCATACCCTCAAGTACCGAATGGGGGTCGCCCTCAAGCACTGCCCTGTCCATAAATGCGCCCGGGTCGCCTTCGTCGCCGTTGCAGATAAGGTACTTTATGTCGCCGGTTGCATTTTTTACGAATTCCCATTTATTTCCGGTAGGGAAGCCTGCGCCGCCTCTGCCCCGTAAGCCGGAATTTTTCATCTCGGCAATGACGCTGTCCGGTGTCATCGTCGAAAGCGCCTTGGAAATCGCCGCGTAACCGTCTCTTCGGATATACTCCTCAATGCTTTTGGGATTTATACTGCCACAGTTTCTGAGGACGATCTTTTTTTGCTTGCTGTAAAAAGGCACGTCTTTGATGTAAGGAGTTCGCTTGCCTGCCTCGGCATAGCAGAGGCGATCAATAATCTCGCCCTTCAGTACCGTTTTGGCAATAATATCAGGGACGTCCGCTTCTAATACCCGGCCATAAAAAACACCCATCGGCTCAATCGTCAAAACAGGCGCCCTGGCGCACAAACCCTGGCAACCGGTATCGACAATCTCCACCTTATCGGCCAAGGATTGCTTTGCAATCTCCGCTTTAAAGGCCTTGTACACCTCTTCGGCGCCAAGCGCCCGGCATCCCGTCGTGCAAATCAATATCCGCACCTTATCGGGGCGGTGGTTGGATTCGAGAGATTTTCTGAGGTTTTGAAGATCTTCTGGTGATTTTAAATGTTTCACTTTAATTCCTCCTCTATTATTGCCAGTTTAGGATTCTTTAACCCTGTCAGGGTTAACGCACAAATTTCGTGCATCGGATTTTGTATCTTCCGACTCGTTCAGGTTAGTTATTTACTATTTCAAGTAATTCATCAATCAAAATCGGTAAATGATTCTTAGCTGCCTTCCAAACAATCATTTCGTCAACGATATCATAACCGTGTATTAAAAGGTTTTTAAGTATCTCGTCGTTCATAAACGGCAACCCTTGTTTTGTAGACTGATTTCTTAAAAATAGGATTTTTAAATGGTTTGTCTACTACAAGATCGACCTTCCGTTCAAATATTTTTTCCAGTTGCTCTTTTAATTCAAAGTATTTATCAAAAAGATCAATGTTTTCATCCGAATCAAAAAGCACAAGCGCGTCAACGTCGCTGCCTGGTGAAAAATGTTGAGTCAAAACAGACCCGAAAAGATCAAGTCGTTTTACCGGCAACACCCGACAAACGCGTTCAATTTTAGGTCTTAGTTTTATAAGATTAATCATAAGGATAATTTATCTTTCTTATCTGCATTGATAAAGCCTTGCCGGATACATTCCAAACTTTTGTAAATATGCATTTGTCCCATAAGCGCTGTTTATCTTCTACCAATATTTCGTTCCTAACGGAACTTTACAGCGCATTCATTATCCAACAGAGGTGTTATAAACCAGTATTTCCAGTATCAATAATCCTTCAATGTAGCCTCTGCTTTATCCGCCGTCAGCTTTCCATAATACCGGTTGTCAATCATCATGACGGGCGCCAGGAAGCACGTCCCCACGCAAGCGACCGGTTCATACGTAAATTTGTAATCCTTTGTCGTTTCTCCCTCATGGATTTGGAGGACTTCCGTGAGTTTCTTCTTTATGTCTGTAGCGCCTTTGATATGACAGGCAGTCCCCGTGCAAACCTTAATCGTGTGCTTGCCTCTGGGTACAAGGGAAAATTGGGAGTAGAAGGTGACTACCCCGTATATCTTGCTCAAAGGGATGCGCGTGCCAGCCGTTATTTCGCGCAAGGTTGTTTGCGGCACATACCCATAGGCGTTTTGTATTTGCTGCAAAATAGGGATAAGGTCAGAGGGTGTTGGCTGGCTGTATTTTGAAAGTATGGCACGGCATTTAGCTAAATCAACGTCTGGCGAGCCTTCCTTATTTACGGTTACGCTTTTGTGCATGGCGCTTGTCTCCAAATAGTATCATTAAAAATTCTGTTTTATATAGTCAACGGCATTTTTAAAAAGTACAAACCCATCGCCCCACTCCCGCAAGCCTTCGCGCGTCCAACGCGGATGCTGCGTTGGTTCCAGGTGTCTTTCCGGGTGGGGCATCATGCCCAAAACCTGACCCGTCGAGTCACAGAGGGCTGCGATGTTTTGGGTAGAACCATTGGGATTCCAGGGGTAACCGGCATCCTCACCATTTTCATCGACATATTTGAGGATGACCTGCCGGTTCATGACGATTTTATCAAGAACGCCCTGGTCCCTGGTAATAAATTTTCCTTCTCCGTGTGCGACGGGCAGGTATATTGGCGCACTTCCTTCTTTGAAAAAAGCAGATTTACCGGAACAGACCTTCAGGTAAACCCATCGGTCTTCAAACTTGTTTGAGTCGTTAAACGTTAGCGTGACGTCCTGTTGCTGTATATCTGCCGATGGAAGAAGCCCCGCCTTTACCAATACCTGGAATCCGTTGCAGATGCCGATAATCAGCTTCTTTTCACGAATGAACGCCTTAATGTTATCCGGCAGGTGGTATTTGATTTGGTTTGCCAATATTTTGCCTGCCGATATATCGTCTCCATAAGAAAAGCCGCCCGGAATGGCCAGGACGTGGTAATCATTCAACATTTTCTTGTTTGCCAGGAGCGAATTGATATGCACCACGTCCACCTGCGCCCCCGCCCTTTCAAAGGCATAGCCGGTTTCCTGGTTACAAGTCGTTCCCGCCGTTCTTATAATTATTATTTTTGGTTTTATCATAAATTTATGTTAACGAGGCGAGGCCCCGGATTGGTAAAAGGACTTTGAAACCACGGATTAACTGGCGCGGACTCCGACTGCAACCAAATTCGAAATCTGAAATACGAAATTCGAAATTCGAAATTCGAAACAATTTCAAATGACAAAAAACTCAATGCTCTAAACTTTACGAATGCCTTATCTAATTAATGCCTTACCGTTGTGTATTTTGAAAAACGAGCAAAAAAACCAGAAGTTGATAGATTATAGTACGGATTACATAGATTGTCGTTCATTAACCCCAGCCTTCAGGCTGGGGTGCTGGCCGCCCCTATCCGGG
>CAYHFB010000408.1:0-3975 GCA_964355695.1 uncultured candidatus Brocadiaceae bacterium | reverse complement strand
AGACCAAGAGCAACGCGTCATGCTTGAGGCACTCCAACTGCTACGATACCACCAGGCTTAGCGGGAGAAAAGCCCCGATTAGGTCATACGTGAAGACCGTGCGCACAACCATACGCCGTGCGGGTTTGCGGGATATTTATCTCCCCAACTCGGTAAAGTCGGGCTAGGGTGTAGAAAACTAGTCACTTCTTTGCCAGTTCCGGTCTGTTTTCTTTCCCGGTATTTGAACCTACCTTCCGAGCCGTCGCGCTTAACTTTTAGCTGCGCAGCCTTGACTCTTTCCTTGCTACTTAGAAGTATTTCCATACAACGCAATCCAGGTGGCGAGATCAACCGTCTTGTCTATGCCATTCCGCTCCTATGCGGCGGCCTCACACAAGAACAGAATCACAACGCCCTAAATGCTTGCTCGCAACAAGAGATGCTCGACCACGTTGAGGCAACGTTGCCACCAACCCTCCGCCAACAGCGCAATAAAATCCTAAAATCCGAGGTGGATGGGAGGGCTAATAACCGGGAAAATTTAACTCACTAAATGCGGTATAATTTCTACACCCTAGCTTCACCCCCCGCTATATCCTGACGGCCTTTCAGGCCTAACATTGAATTTCCTATACATAGATTATGCCTTCGGCGACTTTTAACAGCGTAGTGGCAAGGCGCGCCTTGCCACTACATGTGTGTTTGAGGGGAGGGAATCATCTGGATATTTGACAGTATCTGTTTAATCTTTTTTTCAACTCATAGTCTTTATGTAAGTCACTTACGAAAACGACTTGCTGCCTCCAATAGCAAAATAACTAACACCCATATTTGTCGATTCCGCTGAAAAACCCTCTATTCGTGAAAATTCGGGGCATCAAAAATGATTAATCATGATGAGAAAGTCGATTGTGGGGCATTCAAGGGCAAAAATTTTTGGCATCATCTTTGGCAGACGACTTTTTCAGCGGAATCAATATTTAAGATATAACCCTAAGCTACCTATTAATTATACTTACAATTTAATTTTGACAAACATCAAGAATTAATGTATCTTCTTTGTAGATACATATAAAGGAGGTGTTTAGATGAAAACTCGTATACAAAAATGGGGAAATAGCCTTGCATTGCGCATTCCAAAATCGTTCGCTAATGAGGTAGGGCTGGAACAGGATTCACCGGTTGAAGTGTCGCTGGAAGATGGAAAGCTTGTTATTGAGGCCGCTACTAAATCCAAGTTGACTCTCAGACGACTCCTTGAGCAAGTCACCAAAGACAATCGACATTCTGAATTTGATACAGGGCCTGCCATAGGAAGCGAAGTATGGTAAAGAAGGGTTACGTCCCGCAACGCGGCGATGTCGTGTGGATTACTTTGAATCCGCAATCAGGGCATGAACAGGCAGGGCGTCGCCCGGCGGTGGTGCTTTCACCGGGGATATATAATGAAAAAGTTGAACTTGCCATTTTCTGTCCTATTACAAATCAAATCAAGGGTTATCCTTTTGAAGTTCTCATGCCTGATGGCTTGCCGGTGAGCGGAGTAATTTTGGCTGATCAGATTAAGTGTTTAGACTGGCGTGTTCGGGATGCAGAATGGATAGGTACCTTACCGCCTCGAGTAGTGGTAGAGGTATTGCAGAAACTTGGTACATTGCTATCATGATATAGACGTGTGATAAAAGTAATTCTTTGTAGGCTTCAGAGGCTTCAGGGTCACATATTAAATAATAAATATTGATATTCTCTATCGAGCTATTATAGTGATTTCTAGCCAATTATTTGATTCCGCTGAAAAACCCCCAAGCGCATCGGCTACATTGCGCACATAATCATGGCGTACTGTTCAAGCGGTGGTGACTTTATAGGTGCGAATGACGGCAAAAAATCTGGCTCTTCAGGAAATCGAGTGGGTAAATTGTCGGGTTTTTTAAAAAAAAGTGTGGAGTAAAGACGTTTTGTTAAGATTTATCACATTAAGGACTAACGGATGTATAAGAAAAGAGTGACCGTAATGGTTATACGGTCACTCCATCCGTATAGTCACTCACAAAGGCGCTCAGGTTGCTTCGCAGCATAGCCCTATCCTCCCGGTGAGTAACAGAAATATCTCAAATACCGAGCGAGATTACCATGCGAGAACTATTACTCTTGTAAATAGACACGGTAAGTCACCATTAATTATTTTAAGGCTAAAGCACAAGCGGTAAAAATAGCTCTTTTAGGACATGGCAAGTTTTCTTGAATAGCCATTTTGCTTATCGCAGGAATACAACCTAATCGTAACAAGTATTTTAAGCCTTGTTTTTCCTCTGAAATCCTTGTGTTTCTTGGCGTAGAAAAAGAACTATACGGTAATTTTACCCACACGATTACCGGAAGAGCCGAAAAACCACACCCTAATTCCGGTAGAACAGAAAACTATCTAACAAACCATTGATTGGATAGTTCCAATTAATAATTCGTGTGTCGCCAATCTTTATGGTCTGCAACGGCTCGGAATGTGTGCCAGGCGGGGGGGGAACCCCTTATGTGTTGAGTTAAGAAGCACAGCTCGAACGAATCAAGGGTATAGAGTGAGAAAATCACCGGCATTACGGTACGATTTAACCGTGTATTGAACATCGAATATCGAACAAGGAATTTCGAATTACGAAGTAGGGGTACACCCCGCTGTTTTACTGCCACAACTGTGCTTAAACGCTAATTCGTTTTTTGCATCAAGTTTGTGTGCCTTCATTGACGGTTATTAGGGAAATTTCCCTTATCATTCGTTATTCCTTGTTTGATATTCGCTTTTGTTCTTATAGCACGTCCCTTAACTTAACACCTATAGGGATAACCCCACCGCGTTACGAAATCGCTTTGAAATTCCTATGATTAAACAAATTCGCTTGAATATCAGACTATTCAGGATAGAATCGTATTTGTATTGTAGCAGGCGTCTTCCTCCATTATCGGTGGGAAAAATAAACCTTCTTTTTATCGCCACTTCAGGGTTGGCTCATATACTTTCAGTCCTTAAAATCCATGAAAATTAGGAAATTTGCCATAGAAGCGGCACATTATGCTTTGAACTTCCAATGTGAAGACGGCAGCTTCCCTCCCGGACACAACGGTCCGTGGGACAACCAGGACACACCCGTGAGGGTAACCGCCCACTATGCAATCCTCCTTCTGAAAGCGTACTTGCTTACCAATGACAATACATTCGAAGTCGGCGCCCAAAAGGCGATAGGCTATCTTTTAGGACAAAAAACGAAAACAAAAGGGGCATTGAGATGCTGCATCAGCCGCAACCGGAATATTGAATCGAATGGCTTGATAGGCCAGGCATGGGTGGTGGAAGCGTTGATCGAAGCCTTTGTCGTGCTTGGGCTGAAGGAAGCGCTTAACGTGGCAGAATATCTGTTGCTTGCGCATGCGTTCGATTTCAAGACGCGGCTGTGGAGAAATCTTGCCGTGTCAGGCGAAGCATTGATGATAAACCAATCCTTGAACCAGCAATTATGGCTGGGGCTTATGAGCTACAAAACAGGCAAGCTTTCAGGAAACAAGGAACTCGTGCGCCGCGCGGAGCTATTCTTTGAGAAAATCCCGGCAATGGTAAGGCCGAACGGGCGAATCTTTGACATTTGGATAAATGAGAAGATATTCGGACTTCGCAGGGCCAGATTTTCTTACAAGTTAAAAAGGCTCAGGAAAATAGCGTGTCTGAGGCGTGAGAGTGAAGGGTACCTTTCCTGCACGCTTGCAGTATTGGCGCTAATTCACGGGCAAGCGCCAGAGCTTGGTATATGGAAAGACGAGAAACTGCTTCTCCTGATAAAGACGTCTCTCGAATTTGCCAACCGCGAACTCTTTGAAAATAAAACGGAGTTCTTGTACCGGTACAATCCAAGCGGTATAGAGTTTGCGATTGCGCTTGATGAATTTCCCTGGCTTTTAGAAAATCCAAAACGTAGTTTTATGGACTGGCTGAAGAGCCAGATA
>CAYHFB010000407.1:2249-3977 GCA_964355695.1 uncultured candidatus Brocadiaceae bacterium | reverse complement strand
TCTTTTTCGTAGGCAAGGTTGTTCTTTTCCAGTTCACCGGTGAGTGTCTTCCTCAAGCGGCCTATATGCAGCGTATTGCCAGCAACGAGTTCCTTTAGCTTGTCTATCTTTATTTTCTGTTCGAATGGCGCCGGGAGAAGGACGTTTATTGAATCATACCTTCCAATCAGCCCGTCATTTTCCCAGCCGGAAAGGAGTTTTTCCAGGGGGTCAAGCGCGTTATTCAGCGCTTCCACGTCTTCCTCTTTTATTACGACGTGCAGCGGGTCGCCCTTTTTACTCGCCTTCCGGTTGATGACCTTGAGCGCGGCAACGGCCTTGCTGCCTCTAACGCCAATGTGTTCCGGGTCGTTGTCGAACCGCTGTCTTGTGATGCCAAAGCAGAGGATTACGACGATTACAAGGCCGGAAAGCAGTATCAGCTTCGGCCGTTTCACCACAAGGCCGATCAGCGATTCCACGCCGGCCGATATTTCTTTTACGGCCAGGACGCCTGACGCTCCAGCCTCGCTTACCCAAACGAGCAGTGAACCCATAAGTAAGAGGGACGTGGCAAGGCAGAGGATGATGCCTATGCCGGCAACAATGCCTAATTCATGCAATCCGGTGAATTTCGTTATCAGAATGCTAAAGAAGGATAATGCCGTGGTGGACGCTGAGATGACGATTGCGGAGCCTGTCTTTGACAGGGTTATTTCCAGCGCCCTCTTCCGGTCGTTATTCACCCTCATCTCGTCGCCGAATCGTTTTACGATATGCAACGCATAATCGACGTACAACCCAATCAACACGGTGGCGACAACGCTGGTGACAATATTCAGGCTTCCGAATATAAAATAGGCAAAGGATAAGGTGATGGAAAGGGATGCAAGCAGGTTAAATCCGATAATAAGCAGGACAATCATTCTCACTCGATAAAATAGCCATATAATGAGGGCAATAAGCACCACCGAGAGGATAAAGGAGCTTATGACGTCGAACTGGATTACCTGCCGTGCCTCTTCTGAGATAATATGCGCCCCGGTAAGCCCGATTTTGAGGTCGGGAGGGTTGTTGTTTTCCGCCAGCGACGAATGGATGATGGAGTCCAACTCCTTTTTCAACTTCTTTACAAATGCCATGTCTTTGCCTTTGCCCGTCGGCTTTACAAAGATAATGGCGGTGGAGTGGTCTTTGGTAAAATAGTACCCGCTGCTGATATCCAGCACGTCATTTTTGTTGGCGCGTTTCATGCTGCCGATAACGATATCACTCAGTTTCAGGGGGTCTCTGGCGATCATTTCACTGTCTAGCGGCGTGCTAAAAAGCGAAATAAGCCTTTCGCGGTTTGACAGGATTTGTCGTTTAATGCCGTCCGCTGTGAGCCGTTGCTGAAGGAGTTTAAAGCCTTGTGCGTCAAGGAAGAGCGGGAAGCGCTTCACGAAAAAGTCGCTTTTGATTGCCCAGGGGCTGTAATCCACGTATTCGACAAAAGGTGACTTGCTCAACTTGCCCGAAAGGGTCTCTATAACGCCGGTATGCTCATCAATTGAATTGCTATCGGATTCCAATACGATAACCACTTTATCCAGCACCCCGTAATTTTCCATGAAATCCCTGAAATGGGCAACCGTCTTATTGCCCTTCGGAAGGACGTCGATGATGTCCGACTTGATATTCATGTTAAAAACGGTAAAGAGCGAAATTGCCGTCAAAAGAGAAAAGGCCACCACGATTGTCTTGTGATAC
>CAYHFB010000407.1:0-2149 GCA_964355695.1 uncultured candidatus Brocadiaceae bacterium | reverse complement strand
GCGTCGTAAAGATTGTTTTTTATATTGAAAAGGCTGAGGAGCTTTACGATAGGCGTTGTATGGGGAACCCTGAGTATGACGGCGCCTCCGGGTTTCAGGATATCATGCATTTTCTGTAACGCTGAAAACGGGTTGAAGAGGTGTTCCAGCACGTAGAAGGCGGTAATTGCGGTAAAAGTGTTTTCGTGAAACACGGCATCGTCAATGGTCGTTTCCGCAACGTCAAGCCCTTTTGATTTAGCATAACGTACCGTCCTTGAAGAGGGTTCGATACCCGATGCATCCCAACCGCAATTTTTCATCATATCGACAAAATGTCCATAACCGCAGCCGACGTCCATGATTTTGCCTTTTCCCGGATAGACCCTGTTTAAAAACGAGGATGCACTCCTGAAGTTCATATCCATAAGCCTGGCCCATGTCTGGTCGTCCTTATCGTCCCGCTGATGGTAATCGTTATACAAGGCAATTAACGCCGCCGGGGTAGGCCTTGGGTTTACATAGACAAGCTTACAATTATTACACCTTACCACACGACACCCGTTTTGGATGGTGATCAGTGACGTTTCGTTCGTATTACAGATATTACAATTGGTGTATTGCATATTTTCAGCGTTAACGTAAACGGCAGAGTGGCGGCGCAGACGGTCAAACTACCCGATCGCAAGGGTTATTTCCGCCTCTGAAACGACCACGTCGTTTACGTATACCACTGCCTCAAAAACGTAGAGCGGATGGAACTTGTGGACTAAGGACGACTTTATGATAAGCTGATCGCCGGGCATTACCGCCTTTTTAAACCGTGCGTCATTCACCCGGCTTAAATACATGACCATCGGTTTTCCACTGCCGATTATCAAGCCGGAGGCCTGCGCCATTGACTCGATAATCAATACGCCGGGCATTACCGGATTCCCCTTAAAATGCCCGATAAAAAACTCCTCGTTGCCGGATACGTTTTTCAGACAGACCACCTGTTTGTTTTCTTCCAGTTCAACGATTTTATCAATCATGAGAAAAGGATAAGCATGCGGCAGTAAGGCGCTTGGCGGTGGATAGGGATTTGTCATTGGTGTTCTTCGATATACTGTGCGATTGCCCCCACGGTAGTAAATATCTTTTCGGCGACCTCTCGATCAAGTATTTCAACGCCGAAGGTCTTTTTGATACCGACAATCATCTCCAGCACGTCGATGGAATCAAGCCCCAGGCTGTTTGCGCCGAATAACGGCGTATCCGCAGTGATCCCCTCTTCTTTTACCTTAAGCTTCAACCTTGTGATTAACAGTTCCTTCAGTTTCTGAATGGTGTCAGACATCAATGCAGTCCTCCTGTGACGCAAATAGTTTCTCCCGTGATATACGCAGCGCCTTGTGATGCGAGGAGTTTAACAACGGACGCAACTTCTTTCGGAGTAGCTCAGGGCTTCAGCCCTGATGGATTCCAGCACAGCACCGCCGCGCAGCAGGAAACCGCCGCACAAAATGCCTGCACCGGGATCGCGCGCAACAGGCATCAAACCTGAAGGTTTGAGCTACAAACAACATTTTAAGAATGAACCCATCCAAAAGTGAGTAAGAGGCAATGCCGATTAAGACTTTACTAAATAAGGTAGAGAATTTCAAGTCGTTTGTTTATAAAGCGGTTAGTTTTGGTGCACCCGGTGGGATCAGTCGGGTTGATAAATAAACTTGCAATTTTCTTTGTTTTCGGAATATGATATAGTCCTGCCTGACGTATTTGCCCTTTGCGATAAAAGCAAGATTGCTGAAATGCATATTAAAGGCGCGCCAGACCTCCTTGTCGAGGTTCTTTCCCCCTCTACGTCCCTCAAGGATTTGAGGGAAAAGAAAAATCTCTACGAAGAATTTGGTGTTCCGACTCGTTCCCATCGGTGTAGGGACACGGTGCCCGTGTCCTTAACGTGTGAACTCCCATAAATCGCCGTATGCCTAATGTAACGTTTGTAGCGCAGGCGTCCCGCCTGCTGTTTTTTAAGTGCATGCGAGACACCTGCGCTACAAATACGGTCGCCGTTGGCATAATTTAACGTACAGGAAACTCAAAGTCAGGCCTGAAAGGCCGACAGGATATAGCGGGGGGTGAAGCCCATACGTGTTAAGTTAAGAAACGAAAAACGCATAAAATC
>CAYHFB010000406.1:0-3978 GCA_964355695.1 uncultured candidatus Brocadiaceae bacterium | reverse complement strand
ACGCCGTCCTCAGTTACTTTTGCCTTCATAATTTCCCACCATGTAAAATTCTATTTTTGAAAATAAATCATACCCGTTGGCTTAGAGTTGATCAAGCTCGGCTCACAACGATCTTCCCGATAAATAAGCATACCTGTTTTGAGTATTCGTTCAGCTTTGGCACTTAGCGGAGACCGCCATTTTGTGTCCATACCTTAATTTTCTTTTTGATTTTATTTAAATGTTGCTCCATAAAGTTCAGAACGTCTTCAGATGTCTTTTCTTCAATCAGTTCCAGAGCGTAATGGCTGACAACATAGCATAAGACAAAGGCCATAATCGAATGCTCCGGCGTATCGCCGTGTACCTGATCATTGGCAACGTAAGAACTCATCGCCGCTTCCGTCACTATTTTAAGATTCTTCTTCGTCCTCTCAATCCCCCTGAATTTAATACACACTATCGGCGCAAGATGAAACAACTCCCGGTAGGTAATTTCTACGTTAGCGGCAGGCCCAAAAGGAATCGTTTCCGCTGCATCAGTATATGCATTAATTATCTCATTCATCCATTCCTGCATTGATTGCGGCATGTTATTTGGTTTTTTCATGGTTGACATCATAATGCTCGTCTTTTAGCCTCTGCTGAAGGCTCGCGTTATTTTGCATACACATCATCCACTGCGTTAGCTGCGTCCTCCAAGCCCTCTGCGGTGAACAGCTACAGTTGTGCGAATCGTACGGATGAAGCAAAGCGCATCCGGTTGATGCAGTGGTTATGCCCTCTTTCTCTTTTTTGGATGTTTTACAATATCCAGTATAGCATCAGGATGTTCGGCGGCAACTCTCAGTAAAACACGAGCAGGTCCTTCAGGCGTTCGCCGGCCTAGCTCCCAATTGCGAAGCGTGGCGACGCTTATCCCAATGAGAGAAGCGAATCTGTCCTGTGACAGGCCATATTGTTCACGTATATTACGCACTTCGGATTCAGGGAACTCACTGCTGCGTGAAGGTTTCATATTGCCTTTCATGATAGCAGAGCCTTGCTTAACACTTTCAACTAATTCCTCAAATTGTTCTTTTTTCATAAATATTCCCTTTCAACGATTTTTCTTAGTTGCCGAAGTTGCCCTGACGTCAAATCTTCCTGTTCACTCTTTTGATAAGCATAAAGAAGGAGGATAACTTCTTGAGAGACGAACCAATAATAAATAATACGAATACCACCACTCTTTCCATGCCCTTTAGCAGACCAACGGAATTTTCTCATGCCACCGCCTTCAGATATTACTTTTCCGGCATCCGGTCTATTGACCAAATGTTTCTGTAAAAGCCGATATTCTTCGTCGGATATCAATTCCTGGATTTTTCGTGTGAATATTGGGGTCTCAATTATGACCATAAACTATTATACGTCAATGGCAGATATTAGAACAAGACATTTGACATTCGTTTTGGCATAACGGCCAGTGCTAACCGGTACGTTTCGTATCTCAACGGAGAATGCCGTCCTCGCTAAGCCGTTGCTATACTCCGAACGGGTTAAAATTTTGTTTTTGGCAAATTCCGGCTGAAAACCTTTGTAGACGTAAAACTTCGGTCTTTCGGAAAAGTTAAAATCTCAACCATTTAGAGTAGCATTCGATACTCTTTTTGATTTCGTTCATCCATTCCTGCATTGATTGGGGCATTATCATGGTTGGTTTTTCTTTAATTCCCTGCGTTCTCCGCTCCCTCTGCGGTGAACTGTTACCGTTACGAATCGTGTATTGAG
Organism: uncultured candidatus Brocadiaceae bacterium; assembly: GCA_964355695.1. Classification (GTDB taxonomy): domain Bacteria; phylum Planctomycetota; class Brocadiia; order Brocadiales; family Brocadiaceae; genus JACVXV01. The sequence goes on along the minus strand of CAYHFB010000406.1, from coordinate 2,226 downwards.
TCGTGCGGATGAAGTAAAGCACGCCCACCAATTTAACAACAATACCGCATAAGTGCAAAGGACGCAACGAAAAAGGAGTCTGTGCAATTGGTGGATACGGTGATGAAAGTCAATCGCCTTAATCCACTCTACGCCCGGATACCGGCATTACACGTGCAGCGCTGTTATGTGTTTCTTGTCAATGCAGCCGCTGTGCCGCTTTAATAGGGGTGCTACGACCTGGGATACAAATTCCTCGACCTGTTGCGGCGCGCGGCCTACAAGTTTGTCTGGGTTTGAGATATCTTTTAGCTTTGACTTGATGTTGGAAAATAAGGGGTCTAGCGCAATCCGTTCCAGCAGGTCGTTTTTACCGCCTTCTTCCTTTACGATGCGTGCGGCTTCCATGGAGTGCTTGCGGATGGTTTCGTGGAGTTCCTGCCGGTCTCCCCCGGCGTTTACGGCCTCCATGAGGATGTTTTCCGTTACCATGAACGGCAACTCGTCTGCAAGTTGGCGGTTGATGACGGAGGGGTAGACCTTCATGCCGGAAACGACGTTGAGGACGATGTTCAATATGCTGTCAACGGCCAGGAATGCCTCTGAAATGGCGATCCTCTTGTTGGCGGAATCGTCAAGCGTCCTTTCAAACCACTGAGAGGCGGCGGTGAATGCGGGGTTTAGGCTGTTGCACAATACGTAACGCGCGATGGCGGCTATACGCTCGCAACGCATGGGGTTCCGCTTGTAGGCCATGGCCGAAGAGCCTATCTGCTCTTCCTCGAAGGGTTCTTCCATCTCCTTCATGTGCTGAAGCAGCCGCATGTCGTTGGAAAATTTGTAGGCGGATTGCGCGATGCCCGCCAGGCTGAAGGCGATCTGGCTGTCGATCTTCCTGCTGTAGGTTTGTCCGGTGACGGCATAATGACTGTCAAACCCCATCTTCCGGGCGACCAGTTCTTCCAGCTTTTTTACCTTATCGGTGTCATTGTTGAAAAGCGCCATGAAGCTGGCTTGGGTGCCGGTTGTCCCCTTTACTCCGTGAAACCGGAGTCCCTTGATGCGCATCTCAAGTTCCTCGACGTCGAATACCCAGTCCTGTGTCCACAGGCACATCCTCTTGCCTACCGTGGTTGGCTGGGCAGACTGGAAGTGGGTGAAACTCAGGGTGGGCTGGTCTTTGTAGGCCATCGCGTGGGTTGAAAGTATGTTTACGGCGTTTACCAGCTTTGTGAATATTATGTTCATGCCCTCTCTCATTTGAATGAGTTCGGTGTTGTCCTGCACGTATGCGCTGGTTGCGCCCAGGTGGATGATGGGGCGCGCCTTCGGGCACTGCTCCCCGTAGGCGTGGACGTGCGACATGACGTCGTGCCTGAACTTCTTCTCGAACTCGCGCGCCCGGTCGAAGTTGATCGTATCCTGAAAACGGCGCATCTCTTCAATCTGCTCCGCGGTAATTGCTTTCAGCCCAAGCTCCATTTCCGCTTCGGCAAGGGCAATCCAGAGCCTTCGCCAGACGCTGAATTTGTATTGGTCGGAAAAGAGCCGGCACATTTCCTTGCTGGCGTAACGTTCGGAGAAGGGCGATTGGTAATTGTTGTATCGGTCAGTTGTCTGCATAGGAGTATTTTTTTCCGTTTAATGGTAATAAATATTCAGTGTGAGTTCTTAATGCTTACTCAATCTCTCGATATCTTCGAGTAAATTACTCAGGTTTTCTTCAATGATCCCCCACACTATTCTATCATCAATAGCATCGTAACCAAGTGCGAGAATATTCCTGAAAGATACCATGTTACGATAATCTCTTATCTTGTCAAGTATTGCAGCGTCTTCTTTTTTGATTCTGTTCAGCGCTTCCCCAATAATTTCAAACTTTCTCCCGACGCCACTCCGAAGTAATTCATCTTGTTCATAATCCTCAAACCTCTTACCGTGAACAAATTGAAAAATAGCGAGAACCGCTTCTTTGACGTCAAAAAGATGCGTTAGAATTTCATCCCTCATAGATAGTAATCTTTTCCTTTAGTACATGGCGGAGAAAATAAGGATTCCTTAGCCCACTGATGGTGAGTAGATCGACTTCGCAATCGAAAGCATCCTCAAGCCGACGGAGTAGTCCAAAGTACCTTTTTGCAGCATGCAAAGTGGGGTTTTCAAATTCAACGAGCAAATCTACATCACTCCCCGAAGTTCCTTCGCCACGCGCAAGCGACCCAAAGACGTCTAATTTTTTAACATCAA
>CAYHFB010000405.1:1444-3978 GCA_964355695.1 uncultured candidatus Brocadiaceae bacterium | reverse complement strand
GTAATGCCGGTGATTTCCTCACTCCATTTCCCTGATTCGTTCGCGTTGTGTTTCTCAACTTAACACGTATGGGGATGCCCCCCGCGCTACAAGCTTGCATGCCCGCAGGGGCGAAGCGTAGGCTTCGCTAACACGGTAATGTATTCACACCAAATTTGGCATAAGCTTCGCGCCTACAACAACAAGGTACTCTTCCAATGCCTCTTGCCAATGTCTTATTTCATGCCCGGTGGCAAGCAGGTACTTCGTGCAGTCGAGTGCAGCATTTTGCGGGACAACTGCGGCGCGTTTGTAATCGGCTGTCTTTACGGGAAGCACGGAGACATTCTCACCCGTCAATTCAAAAATCTTCTTTGCCCAATCGTAGCGGGAACATCTCCCCGCGTTGGTAAAATGGTAGAGGCCGCGCACGTCCTGCGAAATGGCGTTCCATACCGCCAGCGACAGGTCTGCCGTGTAGGTGGGGCTGCCATGCTGGTCGGTAACAACCGACACCTTTCGGTCTTTCTTCCCCCGTTCGAGGATCGCCGTCACAAAGTTTCTCCGGTAAGGGCCGAAAACCCAAGCCGTTCTCAGGATGGCATAATTATCTGCTGTCTCTTGTATGGCAAGCTCGCCTTCCAGCTTTGATTTGCCGTAGACGGAAAGGGGATTCGGCTTGTCCGTTTCGCAGTAAGAATCCATTTTGGAGCCATCAAACACATAATCCGTGCTGATGTGGACAACCTTTGCCCCCACCTCCCTGGCCGCTATAGCAACGTTCTTTGCGCCGCTGGCATTCACGGCAAACGCATCGGAGACCTGCGTTTCGCAGGCGTCAACATTGGTAAATGCCGCGCAATTGACGATCACATCGGGCTTGCAGCCGCTTACAAAACGGGAGGTATCTTGAGAATTGGTAATATCCAGTTGCTCGTAATCTATTCCTATGACCTCTGATCCAACACTTACCGCAGCCGGAAGATTAGACAACATGCCAACAAGGTGTCTGCCAAGCATACCACTTGCGCCGGTAACCAATATCTTCACAAGGAACCTTTCTCAATCTTTATCGTAAAACGTTAGCCTGGAAATTAAAGCGTTGCACAGAACAAAACAAGGCAGGGTGTCGGGGCAATTTAAAAATGTCGGATTGACCAATTTTGTATTTGCACTCATCTGGATGGCATCACAACAGTGCATATCTTGTTGAATAACATGCAGTTATAATACTAAATGCCTTGGCAGAAATCAAGTCCCATTTTCCATGTCTTGACGGAAAAATCTTGACAACTGATGAGCGAATATCGTATCTTTTTACAGATAAGGAAGGCGAGACGCTGGCCGGAAGGTTGTATTCCAGCTTTTCCCTGAATACCGGCTGAATTGTTACAAGAAAAGAAGATTTTCTTGGTATGTTCAGGTCTTATTTTGTTATTATGATAATTTACTAGAGAAGGCATGTTCCATTTCGGTACCTGGCCTTCCCGCCATAATTATGAAAATTGGAATCTTTGCGGATACTCACGACAATATAGATACCATTCAAAAAGCCGTCTGCTTTTTTGATAGCCAGGAGGTGGAGTACGTTATCCATGCGGGTGATTACGTTGCGCCTTTTTCTTTAAAGGATATCACAAAGCTTAAGGCCAAGTTTATTGGGGTTTTTGGCAATAACGACGGTGATCGAAAAAGATTACTTTCAATGTGTAAAAACATCCATGCTGCCCCTTATGACATCCTTTTGAACGGCAGGCACCTGGTAGTAACTCACATGATAGAGAGCCTTTCGCAGCGGGTGATGGAAAACGTGGATGTTGTTATCAGCGCCCACACCCACATCCCTGAGATAAAACAGGGACACCCCATGTACATCAATCCGGGGGAATGTTGTGGCTGGGTCAACGGCAGGAGTACGGTTGCATTATTAGATCTTGAAACACTTCACGCTGAGATAGTAGATATCTCGTAGCGGCTCAGCCGGAATGCAAAAAAGGCCAGGAATAAAACCCTCCTAGCCCATTTTCCAAACGTTGCAGAAGAAGGCGACGGGAAGATACATTCCAGGCTTCTTTGAATACCGGATATAACATCATAAATATCTTTTGGCAATAGGTGACCGTGCTTAAACAAAAATGTGGACTTATCGTTGTTTTTCTTCTCGGCTTCACTGTCTTTTCAGGCTGTGTTCTGCGAACGCTTACCATCAATTCGGAACCGTCCGGCGCTACCGTTTATTTAGACAATAACGCCGTTGGAGAGACCCCGATAACAATCCCTTTTACCTACTACGGGACTAGGAAGATTACCTTAGAAAAAACCGACGCCGATGGGAAACTCATCTACGAAAGAAAGATTGTCTACGAAAAACTAAGTACGCCCCTTTATCAAATCTTTCCGCTGGATTTCTTTTCAGAAATAATCCTACCGATGGACATTAAGGATGAACACTTTTTTACTTACCGGTTAGACCCGTTAAACCAGCCTCCGATCGCAGAGATACAGAAAAACGTTATAAAAAATGCTGCGGAGCTACGGGGGAAGTTTGAGGCGGA
>CAYHFB010000405.1:0-1344 GCA_964355695.1 uncultured candidatus Brocadiaceae bacterium | reverse complement strand
GGGTATCCGACCGGCGTCATAGCTATCGGCTCTACGCCTGGCGGCAGGTTAAGAATGGATTTTACGAATGGCGGTTTAAAAGCTGCAATCCAGCAGGTGGCCAACCCTTCAGCCGCAGCAGCCAGGATAAGATGGTCCATGGCAATCGCAGCGTCAATATCCGCGTAGTTCTTCCCGTCGCTGCGTTTCCATGCCTTGTCCTGAATATAACAGGCGCAGATAATGAGAGGCGCGGTATAAAACCACTTTTCTTCGTAAGCCTTCTTTAATTGCAACTTTGTTTTTTCATCCCTGACCACCACGAAGCAAACCGGCTGCCTATTAGCGGCACTGGGGGCTAATCGCGCGGCTTCCAATATTCGCTGAATTTTTTCATCCTCAACGGGGTCAGGTTTATAAGAACGCACGCTGCGTCTATTCTTGATAACTTCATACATATCCATGTCTTTTCCCTCGCTAGAATTCAACAGTTCTCCACTGATTACGCGCTGCATAAAAACGAAGCAGGCGGGTGGCATTCACGGCCACCGGGCTTCCCACCATTCTCATAAATTTAACGTCTAAATATTGATTTGCATAAGCGCTGGAGGCGGGCAGGTCAAGATTGTACTCTGCCGCAATGCGCTCCACGACCTTTACCTTTCCACCGCTGTAAGCGTGTATACCATTGACTTCACCGGTAATAGAGCCATCGTTGCCGATACCAAGGCTGGTGCCAATACCTAGGTCGGCATTGCAATATTTTCTGAAGCACTCGACTAAGGGGCTCAATGTCCCCGACAACAATATTATCATGTAACCGGCCTTCTTAAGACGGTTAATCTCCTCTAATGCAATGGGTGAAATATGAGGGGAAATCCGATCCCGGAAACACTTGTCTGCGTAAGAAACAAACTCCCGATAATCCTTGCCTTTTAAGTAATATTTGTTTTTTCTGAGGTATACCCCTTTTAGCAAGAGCATCTTATTAACAAACACCGTTGTAAACCGCAGTAGGTCTTTTGCCGTAATAACCTTCTTATTGAGGAGATAACGGAAAAGCACCCGCTCTGAGGACATATCCTTAAGTATCGTCCCATCAATGTCAAAAATCGCCGCTTTTTTCATGTCATGGATTCTACAAGCCAAGTAAGTCTCTTGCAATGAAAAAGTTACCGACGCTTTACACACAGCCTGTTACAAGGCGATATTGTTGGCGTAGGGACACAGCGCCCGTGTCCCTGCGTGTGAAAAGAAATCGTTATAGGTACAATTTGTATTAAGGAAGCCAACAGATTATTATCCAAATAAAACGAAATAGCCCTGGGGAGACGAAGCTGGATATGCTGATATTCCCATACTGTC
>CAYHFB010000404.1:0-3979 GCA_964355695.1 uncultured candidatus Brocadiaceae bacterium | reverse complement strand
ACGATCAGACCGATTTTATGCGTTTTTCGTTTCTTAACTTAACACCTATGGGCTGGCACCCCAGCCTGAAGGCTGGGGTTAATGAATGGCAGTTCGTTAATGACGCTGTAGCACTTGTGTCCGGGTACTACAGCCATTACCCAGCCTTTAGGCCGGGGTTCGTGATGGATTCTCGAAATCTGTGCGTTCCGTATTCCGTGTGTTCAGTGTATTCCGTGGTTTTAACGGTTTTTGAAAACCGGAAGCCATACCTCACAACCCTTTTCCATGCAAGCTGTTCTGTCTGCCAACGTATCGTAAATGACGTCATTGTAACCACGGAACACACTGAACACACGGAAGATGTGTGGTCGGACAGCATGTAATTGAGTGTTTTTCCAATTATGTCGTTCCTACGGAACTTATAGGGTTTCTCTGCGTATTTTCTACCACTATTTCGTTCCTAACGGAACTTTGCTATGCTTTCATTACGGTACAGATAGGCCAAGCGCCATTGATTGGTACTTACCGTTTCCCCCTCTGGAATCCCTTTCGTAACCGTGGGCAAAAGGGATACGATTAGGTAGTAGGCGTAGACACTTCAGGGCGGAAGAGTCTCTTGCACCTTCAGAGGGATGCTTCCCCCAAGCCCATTCTGTTGTTTTGCATAATACCGCTGGCAAAACGCGCGAGGAGAAAACAGTGTTGATTTAATCCCACAAAAAATATAAACTACTATACGTTTTAGGTAACGAACCCATGCAATAGCTCACTAATAAGGTAAAACCATGAAATATCAGGAACTCATAGAGGCTTAGAGATTGCGGTTCTAGAAGAAGAATGGCAGGTGTTTCGTACTATGTCTACCTTACAAAAATCTGCCCCGTTCCTGGAATAATTTGTTTTAGCCGAGTTCCTTATTGAAGACTATGGAGTGCCTTGGCCATGTTAATGCCGGCAGTAACGCGGTTACTCCACTCCCAAAAAAGCCTGGAACAGTGGTTTTTTAATAAACTAGATACAGCGGAGGGACAGATGCCAAAAATACTTATTGTTGACGATGAACCCCACATACGGCTTCTTCTGGAACAAACCCTTGAAGAGCTTGAAGAAAAAGGGGTAGTGCTGCTCCTGGCGGATAACGGAGAAAGCGCAGTTGAAATCATCAAGAAAGAAAGGCCCAACCTGGTGTTGCTCGATATCATGATGCCGAAGATGAATGGCTTTGACGTCTGCAATAAGGTGAAGAATGAACTGAACATGAAGGACGTATACATTATCATGCTTACGGCAAAAGGACAGGAGTTCGATAAAAAAAGGGGCGAGCAAGTTGGGGCGGACGTATATATGACCAAACCATTCAACCCGGACGCAATCGTTGAAATGGTCTCAAATATTCTGGGGATGAAGTAATCGTTCATCAGGCTGTCTGTATATGCACCATAGGGGGCGAGTGCCAATAGGCAGTCCCTTCTTTCCATAAGAAGGGGGTTTCCTTTAGTCGGGGAGTCATACATGTCGAAGAAAATAATAGTTGCTTTCATCTTTTCTGCAAACATCATATTTAGCTCTGTAGCATTTCCTGAAGAAGCGGTAATTCCACTGGAAAAAAAGGGAACGGACATTGCGACGGAAAAGGAAGAAAAGGCAGTTGCACCGGAAAAAGATGATTTGCTCAAAAAGCAAATCGAATGGCTCCAGGCCGAGACTGCGCCTGGCGTGTCTATTTCGACAAGACATCAAACCCCCATAGATAAGGCTCCTGGTATTGTTACGGTAATGACGGCGGGGGAGATTAAAAATGCAGGGTACCGCAACTTTGTGGAAATCTTAAGATCGGTGCCTGGTTTCGAACTTTTAAAGGACGGTAGCAATGGAACCGAGGTTTGCGCCATGCGAGGTATCAAAAGTTCGAATAAAGTAAGGCTAATGGTAAACGGTCACATGGTAAACGACCCTTTTAGCGGCAGCCCCTTTGGCGCCTTTGATGATTTTCCGGTGGACAGCATAAAACGGGTTGAAATCATCCGTGGTCCCGGTTCCGCGCTCTATGGAGAAAATGCCTTTACCGCTGTTATTAACATTATTACGTTTGATGCAAAGGACATTGATGGTGTTCGGGTGAGCGGCGGTTATGGGAGTTTTGATACAGAAGACGAAAGTGTCGTGTTTGGGAAGACGTATGGGGGTGTAGATATTTCAGGCATGGTCCGCTATAAACACTCGGACGGTTTTGATGGCGGCATTAAAAGTGATCTTGTAACACAGATGGACAAGGGCGTTGCTCCCTTCGGCTTACCTCCCGCCTCACAAGCGCCGGGAGGGGTACAAGACTGGAGACAGGAATATGACATGAACCTGAAAACGGTTTACAAGGATTTCTACGTGGAAGGATTGTACATTAATAAAAATCAGGGGACTTTTACCAGTCCGCAAAACGCCCTAACGGATGAATCTGATTGGGAATACAACTATGTTTTTGGCGAATTTGGGTACAAAAAGACCTTTGAAGAAAAACTTACGCTAAAGCCACGTCTCTATTACGACCAATTCGATACAAAGTTTGATACTGAATCGCTACCAGATGGCGTTCATCTGCCTTTGGACACAAATAGGGACGGAAAAATTGACAAAGTGTATACGTATCCTGATGGACTTATCGGTATTGGCAATATACAAGAAAAGATTGCCGGCACGGAGATACCTATTGATTATGAATTGTTTGACGGGAATATCGCCACGATAGGGTTTGAATATCGTTTGGTCAATCAAACCAACCCACGCTTTTCCTCTAATTTTAATCCATTAACGCTCGCGCCGTTGGAAGGTGTGCAGAGCCAAACTGACACGTATAACTTTCAGCAAGATGCGACCCGAAGAATACTGTCTTTTTATTTACAGGATACATGGGACGTTAGCGATACGTTAAGCCTTACCATGGGAGTACGGCATGATGGATACAGCGATTTTGGCACAGCTATCAGTCCACGAACCGGCGTAACATGGAAATTCATGGAGAATGCGGCGCTGAAAGTCCTCTATGGATCGGCATTTCGCCCTCCAAGCTTTGTAGAGATGTATACCGCTAACCAACCGGCTATACTGGGAAATCCAGGTTTGGACCCGGAAACAATCAAGACGTACGAAGTCGGATTACATTACCGGTTTAACAAACACGTTACCAGCAGTGTTAATTATTTCTACAATGACATAACAGACCTTATTACCCTCCGTAGCGTGCCTGACAACTCGGGAGCCTTGCTTTATCAGAATTATGGCGACGCCCACATCCAGGGCGTAGAAATGGAAACCAAGGTAGATATTTGTAAGAACAATTACGTATTCATGAATTATTCCTTCCAAAACCCGGAAGACAATCATGGAGATGACCTGCCATTCGTTACGCAACATAAGGGCAACCTTGGCGTAAACACACAATACTGGAAATATGTCAACACCAACCTGAGTACCTTTATCAGCGGAACACGCCCACGGGAGAACGGTGACGACAGGAATGATCTTCCTGCTTACGCCCTGCTCAACCTTTCAATTATAGGAAAAGAATTTTGTAATACCATGGAGATACAGGGATCAATATTTAACCTACTGGATAAAGACTACAGCGATCCGGCGCCTGCTTCAATACCAGGCGACTACCCGAGACCAGGCAGGACGTTTTGGGTTGGATTGAAATATCAGTTCTAAAGACAGAAATGTTTTTATACGTAGGGCAAGGCTTCAGCCTTGCCCCTTTCTCTCATGCCCAAGCGCCACAGACTGGGTTACTTGCCAGCACTGCTTCCCTGTATTGTGTGGGTACCATTGTTCCGCTTGCGAGCAATTACCCAATGACGCAACGCCTGTTCTTCTCCGTTTGATTCTGACCCATCCTCAAGTTTCGCTCTTAACCAAGGCTCCCGGCTGCCTGGCGAAGGAAGGTGGGCAATACCCCTTATGTGTTAAGTTAAGGGATGTGCTATAAGCACAAAACCGAATATCG
>CAYHFB010000403.1:0-3982 GCA_964355695.1 uncultured candidatus Brocadiaceae bacterium | reverse complement strand
GGCGGAGATTGAGGGCTACCAGAAAGTCATCAACGGCGCCCGCGCCGTCCTCGACAACTACCGCCCCCACATCCCCATCCACCCCGACTGGCCCAAGCGCGAACTTGGCAGCCTTGCTGCCAATCTGGATTCACGGCGCATACCAATCACCAAAGGCGACCGCAAGGAAGGTACATATCCTTACTACGGTGCCTCAGGCGTTGTTGACTACGTTGCCGATTATATCTTCGACGAAGATATTCTCCTCATCTCGGAAGATGGTGCGAACCTGCTCGCCCGCGCAACACCAATTGCGTTTTCAGTTTCTGGAAAATGCTGGGTCAACAATCACGCTCACGTATTGAAGTTCAATCACCCCGCCACGCAGAAATTCGTGGAGGACTACCTCAACTCCATTTCCATTGATCATTTTGTCACAGGTGCAGCACAACCGAAGCTTAACCAGCAAGCGTTGAATAGCATCCCAATTCCGATTCCTGTCGATGTCGCCACCCAGCAAGCCATCGTCGCCGAGATCGAAGCCGAGCAAGCGCTGGTAGCCGCCAACCGTGAGCTGATTGCCCGCTTCGAGAAAAAGATACAGGCCACCCTCGCCCGTGTTTGGGGTGAGGAAGAACCTGTCCGGGAGGAGGCATAAGCTATGGAAGAGGCCACCGCAATACTCAAATATCTACCACTTTCCTTCAAGACCAGCAGCGAGCAAGACTACATCGCCTTCCTGTGGGACGCCTTCGAGACTAACTACACCCACTGCAAGTACCAGTTCGCCTTCCTCGCCTACCACATGCTCACGATGAGCTTCGTCTACTTCAATATCTGGCAAATTCGGCAGACCCGACCAGCAGACTTCGAGAAGGGACTCGTCGGCTTCGGCAGGGACACCGAAAAAAACCTGATGGGCGCGACATCGCCCTTTGTCTTCAGCACCGTGAACGAGCGCACCATCCTACGATTCCTCAAGCTAATCGGCTGCGATAATAGCATGATCGGAACTTACGCCAAGCTGGTGGATGACCACAACGAAACCGCCCATCCAAACGGCAACATCTTCTTCAGCACCCAGCGCGCGCTCGATGACAAGATAACCGAAATATTGCGCGTGGTGAACGAAATACAGAGACACTCCACACCCATCATTGAACACGCCTACTGCGAGTTCTTACGCCAAAACCACGACGCCGATGAACGCGAATACCCTGATGCAGCAGACCAAATCCGCGAGATGCTGATTCACGAGAACTATTTTTCACGGAAGGACATTGATGTCTGCCTCGGCCTGGATATTATCAGCTTGTCAGGTCACCCACACTATGATAAAGTACGCGAACTGCATGAGACGTTAAAAGCAGTATACGATACAGACGATGAGCGCGATGCGTCATAGCAACTATCCAGCCAGGTTGGATTGAGTGAACAGGTATGCGGGTTCCTCGCCCTTACCATGCAAACCCATATACACTCACCCAAAACCCCATCACAATCGCAGGTATGCGGCAAACCTGAAGGTCCGCCCTACGTGGACAATCAATTTCCCGCCAGTTCAATCTTGCAGATTGAACCGCAACGATTGGCGCCTGCACAACGCACCGAAGTTTACTTTTTGCTTTTAAAATACATTAAATACATTTACACTATTATAAAGGCACTTCTGTTATAAAGACAAAACAAGGGAGTTCTAATGATTACACAGAAACAAGCGGAGTATCTCCTTGAACTACCAAAGCAAATCATTGAAGGCGATATCATTTTAGAAAGAAAAATGTATGCGCCCTCCCGTCCTATTAATGACCGACTATACATGGTCTCAAAAGACGACGACGAATTCTCGTTTTTTCTGGAAATACATCAAAGCCCCAGGAATCAGTTAAAATTAACTTTGCATTTCCAAGAATCAGAAGCCAGCATCGGTTTACTAAGAGTCGATTTCAACGGCAAACATAAAAACCCCGAACTTGAAAACGTTCATGTGCCGGACATATTTAAACCTTACGCGGGCCAATTGATTGAAGAAAATCATATTCATTACTTTGTTGAGGGCTATAAACCATTGGCCTGGGCTATCCCACTGAACAATGATAATACCTTTTCCGTTAAAGAATTTACCGAGACAAAAGGGCTTGCAAGCATCTTTCAGGCATTTAGAAACAGGATTAATCTTCAAACCATTTTTGAAATTAGCATTCAAAGGTCTCTGCTATGAGATGGATAGACAAACTTATCAATGATTATCACAGCTTTCTTAGGCAAAAAACCGTGATTACCGAATTGCCGTCGAGTGAGTGGATTGAGATAAGTACGCCATTTACCGATGTATTTAACGATACTATCGAAATTTATGCGAAGAGGGCTAATGGGAAAATAATTTTATCGGATGACGGAAGAACCTTAAAAAACCTTGAATTAAGCGGGATTGAAATATCACGTTCCCTCAACAGGAAAGAGATGCTTGAAAGGATTTTATTAAACTATGGAGTACGACTCGAAAATAACGAATTAACCACTGAAGCTACCGAAAATACTTTTCCTCAAAAAAAACTCAACCTGCTTGCCGCCGTTTCTGAAGCCAATGATTTATATGTGTTGGCCAAACACACGGTGGCAGGTCTTTTCCTGGAAGACGTCAAGGCATACCTCGACGAACAAGAGTTGATATACACACCTTACTTCCTCTCAAAAGGAAGCACCGGCCTGGAATTCACCTTTGATTTTCAAATTGCTTACCACCAAATAGAACTATTAATTAAGTCGTTTAACACGATAAACAAACTTAATCTACCGCATTTCCTCTTCACGTGGGATGACGTTAAGCAAGTAAGAGAAAAACAAACGGGGAAAAAGGTAATTGGTCTGGCGGTAATCAACAATGAAGACCGCGAGGTGAAGGGTGAATACCTTGAAGCCTTACAAAACAAGGGCGCCGAGTTTATCTTGTGGACGGAAAGAAACAAACCGGAAAACATCAAAAAACTGCATGCGGCTTAAAACAGCAAGATTTGAATAATTTGTTGCAGGAATTAAGGAGGGCTGGCAAGGTAATCCACGAGGGGAAGCGAAGATCAGGATATTGGGTTTTAAGAGAGGGAAATTAGTTAAAAGATTAATTAGTTTGCGGGATATTTAATTTCAAAAAGTTGTAAGTGTATTACATACCTATAACATGCGTATAATACGCACACTGGTAATTAGTTAAAACCTTAATTAAATCTACTCTAAAAGCAAAGTCCCCCATAGTTTTGCAGTTTGGGTTGAATGCAAGCAAAACCCAATGTAAACCGTGCGTGTTGCAAAGCAGTCCGGGCAAAGCTTAGAAAAATGGCGATAAGTTATCTCCTTGCTTTGTTGCGGGTTATAAACCATTGGCCTGGGTTATCCCGCTGAACAATGATAATACCTTGTCCGTTAAAGAATTGCTATAGCTGCTTCCAGAGTTCTGACGTTACAAATCAAATATTACACGCGCCTTCCACTGTGTCTCTTCCTGTACGATAGACAGGCCATGATAGGTAACGGCCTTTATCTCCGTTTTGATGATGTGCTTGCCTTCTACGAACGGTTCTCCCTGCACGGATGCGCTTAAATGAGTGTCCGTAACGTTCGTTATAAGAAAATTTTTGAAGAGGTAGTTCTTGACGTCGTGGAGGTACAGTAGTTCTCCCAGCCAGTTGACAAGGAGCTGCTCCCTGTCTATCCCGGTGATTTCCAGGTTGCATTCTACCTTGCTTTCAACCATGTCCAGGTCTGCAATAATATCGAACATGGCAAATGCCGCGTGAGAAAACAGTTCCGGTAGCGTGGCGCCAAATGCTTCGATTCCGATGTCTGCTGTGTGGTCAATCAATACGTATTTAGGCATTTTCCACCTGATTATTTAGGTTGGTTTGCGGGTGGATATAATTATAATGTGTGCAAATAGGCCCCCCCCTGCACCCACATGTTTATACACATCTTTCGATGTGGCTTACGATTAACGGCCTAATATCTT
>CAYHFB010000402.1:0-3984 GCA_964355695.1 uncultured candidatus Brocadiaceae bacterium | reverse complement strand
CAGTCCTCTTGATGGCTGGTATTGAGATGCACCATCCCATTCAGCCGCTCCCGGTAATAAAGGAGAGCGGGAAGTGTTTGGCTTTTTTAAACATCAAGTTAATAAAGGAGGAGCCTATGCGGATACAAAATGATTGGTTGCTTGACGATAAGCTCCATTTCGGCTTCATGCTCATAGCCCTGTTTTTTGCAAACGTGCTGTGGTCTTCAACCCTTTTCTCGCAAAATTACGTCATTAACGGCTCACCGGAAAACAAGGGAAAGGATACGGAGGTCAAGGACAGCATCGTTCGGACGGAGTCTTTGATTATGAGAGACAAGCGCGTCCTGATACGCGTCGTGCTGGATGAGGGCGCCAGATCCCTTGCCAATCACAAGAGATACCGGGAGGCTGTGTATCTGCTGCCTGACAAGGTTGTTTATGATGAGGCAAGCAAGCACATCTTTTATTATGCCGACAATACCGAGGTGGAGATTGGAAGGGTAAAAAGTTTTCTCGGTCTCATGCCCTACATTGCGCTGGCGGATGGCGTGACGATCGTCAGCTCTCCTACGGACGCCAAGCTATTAATTTCTCGGAATAGCGACGTGAAAATGACCGCAAAGCTGCCAATCCCCACGGAAAGAGCGGGCATGGAGGCGACCTTGAGCAAAAAATGTAGCCAGTGCCACATTCTGGATTACCTATATTCCCACAAAAACTGGGTTGAAGAGGATATGCTTCACGCCTTCAACAGGTTGCAAATGGCAAAAGAGGAACCATTTACTACCGACGAGCAAAAGATCATTGAGTTGTTTAAACAATATCAGAGGGGTGAGATCGACAAGGGAAAACTGGCTGAATTTGAATCGTTAAAACACCTGGGAGAAAGAGACGTGGCGAGCGTTGCGGAAAACGTATACATGAACAATTGCGTGCCTTGCCACAGTCCTGCAAAGATAAAAGACGTTTCCGTCTTATACTCGAAGCGAAAGTGCAAGAGCATCGTTGACCGGATGAAGGAAAAAGAGCCGACGCTCTTTCTACAAACAGACATGGACAGTCTGGCCGGCTATTTATGGGAGATAAAATTGAGACCCTATAATCATTAAACCTTGTTACTGGAAAGGAGGTTGCAAGACGTATGTTTTGCCGTACAGCACAGGTAGTATTGTGTTTAGCCGAATGCATGTTGTTTCACGGTAGCGGGAAAAAATAATTTGCAGTATTGAAGTCTTGTATTTATCATTCTAAAGGAGATGACCATGAGAAAGAAGGTATTTTTAGGAGCCTCATCGATCTTTGCATTGTCGATGATTGCGCTCTTTGCATCGACTGCAATGGCGGCTGATGCGCCAAAAATCGACACGGGAGACAATGCATGGATGCTGGCGTCATCTGCATTGGTGTTGATAATGACGCCCGGCTTGGCCTTGTTCTACGGGGGCATGGCAAGGGCAAAAAACATGGTGAACACCATGTGGATGAGTTTTATTGCCATCTGTGTTGTAAGTGTGCAATGGGTGCTCTGGGGGTATAGCCTATCGTTTGCACCAGGATGCTGGTTTATTGGCGGCCTTCAATGGTGCGGATTAGGATTAGGCGCCGTCGGACAAGCGCCGAGCGACCTTTATGCTACTACCATACCGCACATGTCTTTTATGATATTCCAGTGTATGTTTGCCATTATTACCCCGGCGTTGATGACGGGTACGTTTGCAGAGCGGTTTAAATTTAACGCCTGGTTGTTGTTGATATTTTTATGGACAAGTCTTGTTTATGCCCCGATGGCACATTGGGTATGGGCTACGGACGGCTGGTTGTTTAAGCTGGGCGCATTGGACTTTGCTGGTGGAACCGTTGTTCACATCTGTTCCGGTGCGTCAGGCGCAGCGGTAATGTGGGTCGTGGGAAAGCGGAAAGGGTATCCGAAAGAGGTAAAACCACCTCACAACTTGCCGTTTGTTATGCTGGGCACCGGCTTGCTGTGGTTTGGCTGGTTTGGCTTTAATTCCGGTAGCGCATTAGCGGCCAATGGGCTTGCCGCAAGCACGTTTGTCGTTACCAACACGGCAGCCGCAGCGGCAGGTTTTGCGTGGACGGTTCTTGAGTGGATACATCACAAGAAGCCAACGGTACTGGGCGCTTGTTCTGGCGCAGTGGCAGGCTTGGTTGCCATCACCCCGGCCTCCGGTTTTGTTGGTCCTATGGCCTCCATTGCAATTGGCGTTGGCGGTGGGATAATTTGTTTCTATTGCGTTACAAAAATGAAGAGGGCCTTTGGATATGACGATGCACTCGACGTTATCGGGGTACATGCCATGGGCGGAACGTGGGGGGCGTGTGCAACGGGTATCTTCTGCAGCGTAGCGATAAATCCAGCCGGCGCTGACGGGTTGGTTTATGGAAACATTGTGCCACTCGGAAAACAGTGGATAGGCATCCTTGCAGCCTGGGGATGGTCTTTCGGCGTAACGGCATTGTTGGCGTGGTTTGTAGATGCAGTAATCGGCTTAAGGCCAACCGAAGCGGAAGAAATTGCCGGTATGGATATTTCTCAACACAAAGAAATAGCCTACCATCACTTCGAAACAGAACAGGCTTAATGGTAGGTAGTAACTACCAAGTGTCCCATTCTTACTTATATCTAACGGAGTACAGCAATCTTTTATAAAGGAGATTTGTAATGAAAAAAATAGAGGCAATCATACGGCCTGAGCGATTGACTATCGTAAAGGACTCGCTCGAGGAACTCGGTTACCCCGGCATGACGGTAACTGACGTAAAGGGCCACGGCGCACAGCGCGGTATAACGGAACAATGGCGCGGCAGGACGTTCCGGGTGGATTTGTTATCAAAGATAAAGATCGAACTGGTTGTCGCCGACCACGACGTGGAGAATATCGTCCAATGTATTGTCAAGGAATCGCAGACGGGCAGCATCGGTGACGGGAAAATATTTATCTCGAACATCGAAGACGTCCTTCGCATCCGCACGGGCGAGCGTGGCGAAAAAGCCGTCTAACGGCCTGCCGCACGCTTTCTGAAAAGATAGGGGATAACATCGGGGCGTTGACGCGCTATACGGCGTCAACGCCCTTGTTTTTTTGTAGCGGTGCAATCTCGGCGGAAAATCCCATAGCGCGGGGGGCATCCACCCATAAGCGCTAACTTAATTTCTGACAGGATAACAGGATTAACGGGATATTCTTTTGTCATGTGAATCTTTAAGATATAGCCAAACAAGCCATGTTTTCAATGCTTAAAACCAGGAAACACAAGGTGTTCACCCTGTATTTCCCGGAAAACGGAGGCTTTTGGCAATAAGTCCTGCCTTCCAGCGTTCTATGAGCAGACACTTTTCACATACACTTTCAAGAAAACCAAAACCCATTTTATGGTATACTCGATAGACACACCCAATGATCTTTTCGGTAAGTTCTTTATATTCCCTCTTCCAGATTATGATAAAGATATTGATTTGCGGGGATTATTTATCCTGTCAATCCTGTTATCCTGTCAAAAAAAACAAGTTAGCGCTTATGGGGCATCCACCTTCTTGAAAACTTAAAGCATCTCATCCTCACACGTACCCATACGTTCAAGCGGAATCAATTTTTAAGATGTGACCCGGAACGCCCCCAGTCCACCTGCGCAAGACGATGGTGGGATTGGGCAAAGACGACTGCTGCTGAATATTTAATCGGGCTCGGCTTGGGTAAAATAGACCGTCAGCATTTTCAGGGTTTGATGGACGCGCGACCCGAAGAGCCCGTTGCAGAAATTGAGATTATGCTTAACACATGGGCTGTATTTATGTTAGTATACTTCCGGTTTTCTTTTGTAATAAACTCACGATAGACAATGGGGTACACCTAAGAAACAGTATTGCAAAAGGTATGAAATGAAAGATGGGCAAGGTTAAAAATTAGCCAATAATTTAATGTACAGGAATTTCAAAGCTGTTGTAGGGACACGGTGCCCGTGTCCTTTTACGTGTGAACA
>CAYHFB010000401.1:0-3987 GCA_964355695.1 uncultured candidatus Brocadiaceae bacterium | reverse complement strand
AAGGCTAAAGCCTTGCCCTACGTATAAACAGAAAAAAGTCGCCGTAGGCCTAATTCAATAAAATAATGCACCTTTCGTCACATACCAAAGAAAAAACACGACCAATACTCTTGAAATCACTTCTTTACTTCTTTGTCAATTAATGCGAGGTGAAACCATGTTGAATAAGAAATTACTAAATGGTATAGCGGTCTTCGCGGCAGGCTACGCAAAACGGTGGATGGAAGGCAACGTCTACGACAGGGTTATTGATACTAAAATCGGCCGAAAGTTTAAAAACCTAAATAAGAACGCAGTATACGGCATTGAGATTGGTTTGAATTTATTAACAACCATCCTGGATCAAAATTTCAATGACAACACGGCCGTGAAAAAATTTATTAAAGAAGTCGGCATGGACGCTGCCTCTGAACTCAGTAAGCGCCTGATCAACGGCGACAAGGAAGGGTCATCGGACAATTCGGACAACACTGAATTTATCAATAAATAAAGTTATGGAAAGGGGTGTCGAAAATGAAAGACGTGACATCATATAGCAAGTTATACATTATCAGTTTGGTCATATTCGGATTGCTTTCGGTTTTTTCGTTTGCCATTCTGCTGGCGGGGATTTTCTGCGAGAGCCGGACTCTCATCTTCCTCTCCGGCATTGGGTTTTCAGGTTTCGGCTCTATTCTCGGATTTTTGGCGCTGCCCATCGGCTTTGTTACGGAACTTATCACCGGCGGGGTCAAAGGCAGCTTAAACCGCTATGTCAGGTGGGTATTGTCTACTTTCCTGCTCACGGGGGCGTGCGTCAGTTTGTTTTCTCTGTCCATACCATCAGGAAAGATTAACCCTCAAACTCTCTTACCTTTGATGCTGATGGCGGTAGTCCTGAGTGTGATTGGACTTCTGCCGTTTTTCCGGGCATTCACCGGTTTGATTATTCTTGGAGTCTTTATTATCCATATCGCATCCCTTTTTTTGCCAGTAAACATGGGAATGGTGATGCAGGAAAAGATTAGCGATGTTTGCTTTTTTGTGGTTGCGCCCAGACGGATAACGGTAACGTATGAGTCAATGAAGAAGGGGGAGATAGAATTCTTTAGGAAGGATGGCAAACCCAAGGTCTGGTATTACAAAAAAGAGGATGGCACGTTTGAGCTTTTCAATGGGGAAGGACACCATCCGACGTATGATGCGAACTTGAGACCTGCAACACAGGAGATCATAACAATCATCGAAAAACAACTCTACCAGGAAGAAAAGGAAAGGCAAGAAAAAATCGAACAGGCAAGACAAGCGCAGATAAAGTTCGAACAGCTCAGGCAGGAAAAACACAGGCAAGAGCAAGCCAAAAAAGAGCAACTAGAACAGGAACGGCTTAAGCAGGAACAAATGAAACAGGAGCAGCTTGAGCAAGAGCGATACAGGCAAGAGCAGACCAGGAAAGAGCAAAAGGAGCAACTCGACCGGGAAGAGGCATCAAGAAAAGACGTGATGAAACCCGGCGTCTACATGCTTGAAGAGAAGCTGGGACGCTTTGGCCGCCGTCTAACGGCATATTTGCACCGGGTTGACATCCTTGATGACGACAGGACTATCCGCGTAACCTTACTGATTGAAAATGACACAAGAAGCAACGCCTGGATAAGGCTGAAAGAACCGTATGGATGTGTCGAGGTACTCGACAATCTTGGCAACAGATATAGTCCGAAGACGCCATTTGAGGAGTATTACACCTGCTGGTTGCCCACGAACCGCGTATTGATACAACTTGACTTTGATCCTCTCCGGAGAAACGTGAAATATCTGAGATTCGATGGCCTCATGATTGCCACGTGGGACCACGGCGATAATGACGGCAAGGTTAAGTTTGAATATACCCTGAAACCGACAGATCGCTAAGGAGAAAAACAATGAAAAAACAATTTGCTGTGCCTATTTTGATAATGCTCATTATATTGACTGAAGTTGGCTGTGCAACACAAAGTACGGTGAACTATGGACGGGCTTTAACACCGGCAGAATCCGCCCCGCCACCGGTCAGAATTTCTCGCAAAAACGCTTTCTATCGCAGCAGTAAAAAATACCCTTGTCCTGTTTGCGAACATCAAGTCCCTTTGAAATACATCAATACAGACCTGGGTGCAGTAAATACTTGTCCGGCTTGTGGATCTCATTTCCCTTACATTGAAGAGATTTTTTGCGACGAACGTGAGCGCGCGCGTTACACAACGCACTCATACCATTGGGGACTGTGAATCGGTTCTTATCAACCCAAATGAAATCTAATTGACGCTAATACTCTCCATTCTTTTTTCGATTTCATTGACGCTTATTAAAGGAGAAGGTGAATTGAGAAAAATATTTGTTATGCCTTTTTTTGTACTGCTCATGGCATTAACCGGGGTAGGCTGTGCTCAAAATGACGTGATGAATTATGGGCAGGCATTAACACCGGCAGAATCCGCCCCGCCGCCGGTCAGGGCTTTACGCGAGAAGCCGGACTATAGCGACGAGGTGAAGTGGTATGACGGATTTGGTTGGCATTGGGTCGGCCCAGGTCAACGCTTGCCGCGTTGATTCCGTGTATCGCAGCAGATATCTCCATAAAATAGCACATATTATGCATAGTTGACAGACTTGTCCTATAGATTAACTACCCGCATTTTTATATAAAGGGAAGGGAGCATTTTCAGAACAATTATGACAAACACCGCATTGATTATAGACAGCGACGTGCAATTTGTTTGCTCCATCAAACCATTGTTGGAAAACGAGCTGGGGGTAACTGTAGTCATAGCTAAGAATGGTGATGATGGTATCACTTCATTTTATAGCAAACCATTTTTGTTTGTCCTCTTGGACCTGAGACAGCCATATCCTTATCCTTGTGGTCTCAGGGCATTGCATAAAATACGTGAAGTATGCAGTTACACAAAGGTCGTAGTTGTGACATCGGTCAGTTCCGAGGCACACGCTATTGCGTGCGCCAACCTTAACGTGCAGGGAATTATCAAAAAACCTGTCGAGCCTGCAATTGTTTTAAACGAACTTAAAAAAATTATTGGTCCATTGTGCGCAAGCCACCTTACAGGTCTCTTTGGCCCGGAATACAAAGACAAGGTCGAGTCTCTTAGCATCCCGGTAAAAAGAGCGCTTGAGTATGTCCGTTGTAATCTTGATGGCGATATTAAACGGGTTGATATTAAAAATTACGCCCATATTTCACCTGATTATCTGAGCCGGATTTTCCACAAAGAATGCGGTATTACCTTCAAAGATTATGTGACGTTTTGTCGCATCAACGCGAGTAAGGAGTTACTCATATCCCGTCCTGCGTTAAAGATTAGCGTTATTGCCAAGTCGGTGGGTATGAAGGACGTCAACTATTTTTCACGATTTTTCAGGAAACAAACCGGTTTTACCCCGGGTGAATACAGGGAAAAACACCGCCGTGAGTAGCCGATGTCCGGTTTGTAATGAAAATAACGTGAAAACACTGCGAATAACAGGATGTTCGTCTGGAAGGATTATCGTGGTTTGATTATAAATAAAGGATATAGACGTAAAGTCGCTGCTTGCTGGCAAACTGCAGGAGAAGGGGTATGCAGTAACGAATGCCCCGATCGATGCTTTTTACATCCTGCAAGGCAGCATACTTTACGTTGGAAAGGCCGACCCATCCGCCCTTCGTGAATCCCTCTATGGTGGTTACGGAGGAGCGCTGGCAGGCGCCATGGGCGGCGCGGCAGTTGGTGGAGTTACACACGGATTGGGAGGTATGGCAATTGGGATGGGACTTGGTGGGCTGGTAGGCGGGGTTGGCGAGCTGGTAGCCGGTTCTTTAGTCAAAGACGTTACCTTTACGATTGTCACCGATTTGATGATCTCCGAAAAATCCGCGGATAAAATCGAACAGACCGTACAAGCGGATTTACAGCAGGGCAAGGGGTCTGTGATCCAACAAACGAGCAAGGGTACGGTGGACAGACGGCGATA
>CAYHFB010000400.1:0-4014 GCA_964355695.1 uncultured candidatus Brocadiaceae bacterium | reverse complement strand
TAACGAATGTCGAATGATAAAAGACATTTCTCTGATAACCGCTAATGAACCCGGAACAAAGAAAAGCGTTCGCGCTTAGCCTCGGTTTGTGTATACTGTCAACGGGCATAAACTGAACATTCCAAAAGACCAAAGTCCCACCAGAGGCAAGAGTTGCGCTACTTTGGAATTGTTAGCGTTGCGGCTTCTGTCCCGATTTTTACGTAATCTCGTATGGCATTGACAATAGATTGTCCCATACCGCTTACGTTAGCTACTTCGTCCAACGACTTAAAATTACCATATTTTTCACGGTAGGCCACAATCGCCTTTGCTTTTACCTCACCCAATCGCGGTACCAGCACCAATTCGTACCATGGTGCGGTATTGATATCCAGCGTAACTTTTATATCCTCCGGTCTTAGGTCGCTTACAATCTCCGTTGCAGGCAACCACCAATGATGGTCCATGCCGAGCTTTATTATTGAACCGATAAGCAGCGTTGTCGCCAGAAAGAAAACAACGGCGAGCTGCCGCCGGGTAGGCGAAAAGCTATCAGGCGGTTTCTGGGATGTTTGGGACATTGACATACAATCCGTGAGAGTTTTAGTTTAACGTTAGATTAGGGGTGCATCCCCAGTTTTTTGCAAACGCGAGACACCCCGTAGCTCAGGGCTTCAGCCCTGATGGACTCCAGCATTGTACTGCGCGGCAGGAAACCGCACAAAAAATGCCTGCGCCATATCAACCGCAACAACCATCAAACCTGAAGGTTGGAGCTACAAAACAGCATTTTACAAAAAAAATGGGGAATACACCATTAAATTAGGCCTACAGAGACTTTTTTCTGTTTATACGTAGGGCGAGGCTTTAGCCTTGCCACTGTTTGAATAGGTACCAAGGGCTGCAACCCTGACCATATCTCTTTTTGCTTCACCTGAATTCCTCAGAATCAAGAGAAGTCATCGCCACTAGATCAGCATTCGATGTATATTCAAGCGCCATCATTTTGGCAATTTTTTGAAGTTTTTTCGTTTTGTAATTCCTCGAATATTTTCCAAAGGCATTACTTAAAATTTCCGATTTGGGTATTTTTAGGTTTTTCTCCAATTCTTCAACTTCTTTTAAAATCTCCGTTGATAAAGAAATCGTTATCTTTTTTACTTTTTGCACTGCCGGACGCATAAAATCCTCCTTGGAAAGTTGGGGGGATTGTAAAAAACCCTGAAAAGCTCCGTGAGGAGCGGGATATTAATAGAAAAGAATCTCCTTCAAGGTTAAGTAGAGACACCCTGCCAGGGCGTCTCGATAGAGTAGCTGAATAGAAGAAGCAACAACTCCTCTGTATCTTTATAATCGTGTTTGGTGTTTTAGCTAATACTATTCCACCCCTACTGGGTTATTTTTCAAAAAAAACTAAGGTGTTTACAAAAATTTGGGTATGCACCCACGACACCGTTCGTGGCATTCAAAAAAGGAAAGTCAATATTTCTAAAAACAAGGTACGCCTTTAAATGCTTTCCAGCACATTGCAGTGCATGATAGGCAATGTGCTTGTATGGGCATGAACTCTTGAGCTTAAATGCATACTTGACTAAACTTTTATGCGGTTTTTTTCATAGGACAAACCACAAGAATATCTGCATCGCTGTGCTCATCGACAATTCATCTTGCATACGAGCCAAAAAGGATTATACGCTCATGCTGAAATTTAGATACTAATCGTTTTGTTGCCTCTCGAAGTAGTTTTTTACTAATCAACGGTTACTCCTATAATTTGCACAACCCGGCTTTGAAGAAACAGTTACTTAAGATTTAAGATGCGACACCAAGCTCCCAGACAGAGTTCACTCTGGTAATTTACATCTTTAAGGCTACCACTCAACGGGAACTGCGTAATTTGCAAATACAGGGTCAGCAGTTATAATTACTGCATTTTCGCACTTTGCTTGGGCGATCAATAAGCGGTCAAATGGGTCTTTATGAATAGAGGGTAGTTCACTGAGGACTAAGACGTGTCGCAACTCTACGGGCAAAATCAAGATTCGATTATGTAGACGTTGGCTCTCAATAATATCCGTCAACGGTAACGAAAATTTCAACTTTCCCAACTGGAGCTTGATTTGCATTTCCCACACGCTTGCCACACTCAATATGAGCGTGTGATTGACATCTTGACAAAGCTCCAATACCCGTTTGGATAGTTTTATTGCTTCACTGTCCCACCAGATGAAGGTATGGGTATCTAAAATAAGTTTCATGGGTTTCCGACCCAGAATTCAGCAGAGAGTGCCGCATCAAAATCCTCGCTTGTCCATATTCCTCCCGTATGCAATCCTGGTATGCGGGCGGTAGGGGCTGCTTCTTCAAGGGGAAGAAGCCGTGCACGGGGAACATTGCCCTCAGTCAGTATCACTTCCGTTCCCCTCTCAACCAAGGAGATAATCTCTTGAAGATGAGTTTCCGCTTCGTGTATATCAAATGTCTTTACCGTCA
The DNA here is from genome assembly GCA_964355695.1 of uncultured candidatus Brocadiaceae bacterium. Taxonomy (GTDB): domain Bacteria; phylum Planctomycetota; class Brocadiia; order Brocadiales; family Brocadiaceae; genus JACVXV01. Next base: position 1,539 of record CAYHFB010000400.1, on the reverse strand, counting down.
TTACCCATCCCCTATAACGCAGCAAAGCTGCAACCAAAAAGAGTTTAACCACAGACACAAAGGACACAAAGAAAAACCTTTGGCGGGTTCAGATTGCAAACCTGAACCCGCTATGGTTTTTTAAAAAACCACGAAAAGCTCCTGTAGGAGCGGTATATTAGTAGAAAAAGAGTCTACACCAATTTTAAGCTCCAGAGAAGCGGCATAGAAGGCGCAATAAACAATATATCGTTCCTCTGGAGCTTTCTTATCGTGTTTGGGTGTTTAGCTATTAATATTACACCCCTCCGGGGTTATTTTCAAAAAACTACGGTGTTTACAAAAATTTGAGCATGTACCATCGGCACAGTTCGCGGCATTCAAAAAATGTTGGGTTTCGCTTCACTCAACCCAACCTACCCGGCTTAATTAGCTTGCGGTTAACGGAAGTTTTCGCTGTTTTTTTATTTTAATTTCTGGAAATTCATTTTCAAGTAAACCAATCTTTTCATTGACAGAGAGCATAGAGAAGTCTTCGGAAAGCTTTTCCCTTATCTCACTCATCATTTTTACGGAGTCAAATTTCTTAGTCTTCATTTACAACCTCAATAGGGGTTCTGATTTCAATCAGTTGATACCCCTGTTTTAACTATAGAACAACTGCCGTCGGAATTAGTCTTAACTTTTCCTTTAATCATCTTAACAGCTTCTTTTAAGCCGTTCTCAAAATACACTCGCTTCTCCTCAAACGACATATTCTTGATGTCTTTATACACAGCGTCCTTCCATTCCCAGACCTCAGAAAGGGCTTTTGATACAGGAGCTATTTTCTCATTCGTTTTCATAAACCACCTCCATCGGATTTGTTAAAATCAGCGGATAAAAATATCCTTCCTTTTCATTTATTACTTTAACACCTATCTGCTTCTGTATGTTAGAAAGATGTTTAAAATTCCATGACAACAAGATGTCCATCTGATTACAGGTTGCAATGGCAATATGTTGGGCGTCTTCTAACTTTTTAGGAGGGATAATCTTTTCTCTGAGGTAAACGTTGGCAAGCGCATCAGATGTTTCGTCCAGAACAAGAATCCGCAGCGAATACTTTTCTATGACTTCGAGAAGCAACAGTTTCTTATCCCCGGATTTTGTCTTTTCAATTTCTGCAATTACCACATCTGAAACGTAAACAAGATATTTACCTTTTTTAACATAGTTTTCAAAGAAATCCTCAGTGATCTTCCGAAAATCTGGCACATCATCCGCAAAAAGGAAATTGATAACAGAGGTATCAAGATATATTTTCAGTTTTGTCATAACATTTGATGTTATTCTATTGTGGTAAGGGGGGTCAACAATTTAATCAGTAATCAAGGAGTGACCTCGTTCCTGACTTTAAATGGAGGGCTTTTTCTTTATCCAGGTCTCTCTTTTTCTACTCTACCAAAAATCTGGTAATGCACCCACAACACTGTTCTCGGCATTCAAAAAATGTTGGGTTTCGCGTCACTCAACCCAACCAACCCAGCTACCCGGCATTTTCACACTTTATGAAAAGCG
>CAYHFB010000399.1:0-4021 GCA_964355695.1 uncultured candidatus Brocadiaceae bacterium | reverse complement strand
TATGCAGCAAGGAGAATCAACAATGCTGTTTCGGCTGATGGAAAGAAAGTTCGGCCAAGTTAGCGAAGAAATAAAACAAAAAATCGAAGCAGCGGACAGCAACACACTTCTCGAATGGGGCGAAAAAATCTTAAGCGCCTCTACCATAGATGATGTTTTTCATTGAACTGTTTGTAGCCAGGGAATTGAAACATCAATAAAGCTCCGTAGGAGCAGCCTGATATATACCTTCAAGACAATATGAAAACCCCTAAACAAATTACGTTTATACGCCTTTTTATCAATTTGGTCGATTTTGTTGCGCTTCTTTTCGATACCCGCAGTAAAAAGGCGCTGGATAGCGAGGATATTATACAGGCCTCTTTGCGCACTGTTGCCAGGAATGCCATTGCCAACAGGGTGTGCGGGGCTTTTTTCCTGCTGCTTGCAGCGGGGTTGCTCTTGTTTATGGGCGGCGCGGCATGTGTGTCACTCATCGTAAATCATCCGGCGGCCCTTGCCGTATTCTATGGACTGAGTATTGCCGTTCTGTTTTTCATATTTCTAACCACGCTACTGCTCCCGCTTCTGCCTCTGTTAACCAAAGAACGAATCGCCTTGCTGATTGAGCAAAGATTCCCGTCCCTTAACAATGCCCTCATTAGTTCAATCCAACTTGACAGAGAGACGCCTTCCCTCAAAACGAAGGGAACGGAACCTCAAACGCAAAGGGATGAATGCTCGGCGCACCTGATATCACTGCTTGTTGCTGATACGGAAGATAAATTGAAGCGATTAAATATGCGCCAGGTTGTGGGGAAGGGTTTTTCCCGGTTAGGCGCTGGTGCCTTCATTTCATTACTCGTGATTTTCACCGTAGTTTGCATATCGAAGCCGGGGTATTTTTTAAAAAATGTCCCCACCATTTTTAACTGCCTGATCGGCAGGAAGGACGTAGGGGACATGTTTGCAGCCGATGTCCCCATCATCGGCGATATTGTCATCACCTATCGCTATCCGCTCTATTCAGAAATTCCCCAGAAGGCCGCATACAACACCAGCGGCGATCTTACCGCATTAAAAGGCAGTGAGGCAAGTATAAGCGCGGTGAGCGACCGGACGCTGACGGCGGCGGGAATGATCGTGAACAATGCAACAAAAATCCCCTTTACGATTGAAAACGGCAGGGTGATGAAAGGGGTTTTCTTCATGCTGGAAGGGGGGACGTATACCTTTGAAACAACGGACGCCAACGGGAAAACCAGCATAGAGGCCTTTCCCCATAAGATAGAAATAGTACAGGATCTATATCCTGAAATATCCCTCACTTCCCCAACAAAAGACGTCGTGGTCAATGAAAAGACGACCGTTGAACTCCGGTATACCGCTAAGGACGATTTTGGCCTCGGTGATGTTTTCCTCGTGTTTGAACGGGGAATCGAGACAAAATCTAAAACAATAAACACCTCCGGCAAAAAGCAGGCTCAACGCAGCGGTAGCTTCGCGTGGTCGCTGACGGAACTGGGATTGCAGTCCGACGATAAAATCTCGTATCACCTTGAAGTGAAGGACAACGATACCATATCAGGCCCGAAGACAGGCCGTTCCAAGACCTATTATCTGGAGGTGTTCAACTCCAGGAAGAAGCGGCAGGAACTCGTTCAACTCCAGGAGGAACTCCTGCGGGAGATGCTTTATTTGTTGTCTGACGACGTCACGAAGCGGCTGGACGACGCACAATGCACATCGAAAGATTACCTGCTTATGCTGCAGGATGGCGTGCAGGGGCGCATTGAAAAAATTATCGGCCTTTTTACGGACGTCCTCATAGGCATGCAGGAGGACACGGCGGCTAATTACAGCATATACTATTCACTTGAAAACCAGAAAAATACGTTTCGCGACGCGACCACAAAAAGGCGGAATACCGTTCTCCAGTCGGTTCAAAATGTCCGGGACAATGCTTTGCCGGTTACGGTTTTGGGCGGGTTACAAAGGGCGCAGGACGAGGAAGTTGCCGTGGTGGAAAACACGATCATATTCCTCAACGAAGTAATCCAAAAGCAAAAGCTGGAAGACGTGCTGGATACCGGGAAGAAATTGATTCAATCACAAAACGACGTCGCAAAATTGCTTGACAAATTGCGTAAGGATGGCGATGCAAACATGCGGGAAAAGACACTTTCGGAACTCACGCGCATAGAGGAAACCATTCGGCAGATGATGGAAAAACTCATGAAGATGGCGGACGGAGAACGTCTTGACGAGTTTTTAAATGAGGACGCGCTGAAAGATTTGGAAGAAAACAACGTCATGAAAGACCTGAACGCCATGAAAGACGCCTTTAACAAAGGCGACCTCGAAGCGGCCTTGGAGTCCGCGCAAAAACTCCTTTCCTCCCTCCAGGGAATGATGGACAAAATGAAAGGTGCCGCGCAACGCCATATCGATTCTTCTTTCTCGGACACCTTGAACAAAACCAACCAGGTATTGGATAAAATTGCCGAACTGGAAAACAGGGAACGGGAACTCACCGAAAACACGGAAAAACTCAAAAAAGCCATCCAGAAACGCGCCTCAGAGTCAATGTCCGAGGATTTGAAATCGTTTTTTGAAAGACAGGGCAAACGGGTTGAATCGATCAAAAAGGATATTGCCGATACCAGGGAACTCCTTGCCAAAAATGGGCTGTTGCAAGAATATTTACAGGTAAACCGTGATTTGAAAGGCATTGCTGAAGAACGGGACGCGATGGCCAGCCGGTTGGGTGAAACCTTCGGGGATGAGGAAGGCCTGAAATCATTTCAGGAAGAATCGGGCAAGATTGGTGAATTGTCCAGGAAAAACGCTGAACTCAACCGCCGGATCAACAAGGAACCGCTGATGAGGGACTTCCTTTCCCTGTCACGTGAACTGCCGCAAACGGAGGAGACTCTTTCCCATTTGGATGAGATGTTGAAAAGTTGGGAGGCAAAGGAATCGCTTAGCCTGGCAAAAGAACTGCAACCAAACCTGAGCCGGTGGAGCATCCGTATGCAAGATACCCTGGATCCAACGAAACGGAACATAAAAGAATCGACGGTCAGGAAAGACGCTGAAATACCGGACAAGGTAAGAAATGCATCGGAACTGAACCGGCAGATCGTAAAAGACCTTGAGGCCATGATGCAATCCTACGAAGAGCAGAAGGTCGCCGCGTTAACCGAAGAGGAGATGAGCGCCGCGAAGAAAGACGCTGAACAACAAAAGGAAATACAGGAAGATACCGAGGAGCTTGCCGAAAAGGCGGATGCGCTTTCAAAACAAAACCCCTTTATGGATGAAAAGGCGGAGAAACAGCTCGATATGGCGTCAAAGTCGATGGGCGGCGCAAAGGGGAAGTTGAGTAACAAGGATGTGCGGGGCGCTGTTATGGATGAAAGGGATTCAATGTATCACCTTGCAGAAGCCAAAAAAAACATGGAAATGGCGCGGGAGCGCATTGCAAAAGGCATGATGGGAAGCGGCATGCCTATGCCCACCCCCGGCGGTTTCCCCGGACAGATGGGTGAGGGGCAATCGGGCGCTTCGACGGAAAAGGTCGAAATCCCTTCAGAAGAGGCCTACAAAGTCCCCAAGGAATTCAGGCAGGACATTCTGGACGCCTTGAAAGAAGGGTTGCCGGAAAAATATAAGGATTTGAATAAAGACTACTATCAGCGGTTGGTTGATTAGGCTCCAGGGGACCATCCCTTTGAAGGTGCAAGATAGCGCGTCTACGCCGCAACCGAATCTTATCCCTTTTTGCCCACGGCTACGAAAGGGATTCCAGGTGGGGGAAAACGGTAAATGCCAATCAATGGCGTTTGGTCTACCGTGTGTTCCGTGGTTATAATGACGTCATTTACGATACGTTGGCAGAGAGAACAGCTTGTATGGAAAAGGGTTGTGAGGTATGGATTCCGGTTTTCAAAAACCTTTAAAACCACGGAATACCCTGAACACACGGAATACGGAACGCACAGATTTCGAGTTAAATCCTTGAGTCCCTCATAAAAAAATA
>CAYHFB010000398.1:0-4028 GCA_964355695.1 uncultured candidatus Brocadiaceae bacterium | reverse complement strand
GCAGGCGTGTTTCCATGCCGGAGCTTGGGAACAAGAGAATTGACAATATTTTATCCATGTATTTTAAAAGGGGGAGCAATATGAGAAAATTAGTAATGTGTACTTTTATTCTGTTGTTATTATCAAGCAAGCTTTATGCGGCAAATGGAGTAGTTAAAACAGACGAAAGCTCTTTTCGTCATTTCAAATATGGAATGACAAGTAGCCTGCTCAGTTTGTTGTACACGCCACTCAAGGTAAATGTTGCCATGGTTGGAGGCATAGTTGGAGGATTGGCATATCCATTTAGCGGGTTTAACCCTGATGCATCAAAAAAGATTTGGGATAAATCGCTGGGAGGAACATATCTTATCACTGAAAACATTCTGAAAGGTGAAGATAAATTAGAACTGTTTTTTAGCTCTTCACGTACTCGTGTGGGTGGATAATTCAGTATAGTTCTTTCTCTACACCAAGAAATATAAGGGTCTTAGAGGAAAACAGCAGGCTGGAAGCCTGCGCTACCGGGTACATACATGAAAATTAAATTAATCAGCACCAACCAAGAGAAAGACCCCTATCCTGTAATGCCGCTTGGCATGTGCCTTGTTGGAGAAGCGGCGCGCAAGGCCGGTCATCAGGTAGAGATGTATGACATGACCTTCCGGAAGAAGCATCATCGTATTGCACCCTGGGTTGAAACCCCACATGACGTTATCGGCATTTCCATGCGGAATTTAGACAACTGTGACGCCCTGTTCACGAATTCTTATATTCCCGGAGTAAAGAAAATAATTGCAGACATAAGAGACCGTTCTTCTGCGCCGATTGTCCTCGGCGGCGCTGCAATGGGGGTTGCTCCGCACGCGCTTTTGCAGGAAGTAGGAGCAGATTATGGCATTGTGGGAGAGGGAGAGGCCGCTTTTGTGGAATTACTGCAACATCTTGATAGCGGCGGCGACCCATCATCCGTGGGAGGCGTGGTTTCTCTGAAAACAAAAGAATCCTACCGCCAGGGTGAAGGTATTGATATGACTGAAAATGTATGGGCAAGAATAGGAGATCACTTCCCCGTAAAACCTTTTTTGAACTACGAAGGGGTTTATCCGGTTCAAAGTAAAAGGGGTTGCGCCCTCAAGTGCGTTTATTGCACGTACGTTAACATTGAAGGGAAAAAGTATCGGTTAAGAGACCCGAAAGACATTGTCGATGAAATAGCTGATATTAGAGACAGATACCATGTCCGCGAATTCGAATTTGTTGATTCCACCTTTAATTTACCGGCACGGCACGCGATGAGCGTATGCCAGGAAATCGTTCGAAGCCAATTGAAGGTTTCTTTTTTGGGGTCTAATATCAATCCCGTGCACCTGGACCCCGGTTTACCGGAAGAGATGGTTCGGGCAGGATTCCGCAGTGTAACGTGCACCGTGGAAAGCGCTTCGGATCGAGTCCTTGAGGGCATGAAAAAGGGCTTTAACCGCCGGCAGGCCATTCAGGTGGCAAGGCAATTTCAACAGGCGGGGTTACGGGTTTTTTGGATGTTTTTGATGGGAGGTCCCGGAGAAAATCAAGATACGGTAGAGGAAACGCTTGAGTTTATTCACAGAGAAATAGGACAGAGAGACGTAGCGCTTATCATTTACGGTATACGGGTTTATCCCAACACGGGAATGGAAACCATTGCCCTGGCGGAAGGGCTTATACAACAAAGGGAAGAGCTTCTCTGGCCGGTATTTTATATGTCTCCCGGTGTAGAACACGGATGGCTAAGTCAGCGAATCCATCGGGCAATCAGGGAAGACCCCAGGATATTCACGTCGCACCAAACCCAAAGCGCATTTATTCCCTTTGCACAACGCGCCTTAAGTTGGTTGAAAGTGAAAAGACCCTATTGGCGATTTCTCCCCATAATTAACAGAGTAAGGAATGTTTACGCATGATGAGATCAATACTTCTATTGCCCCTTGATCACCTGTATGGCGGATAGCAACGCCTGGCGCTCTAAGACAGGCATGGATCGAAGCTTTGCCACCCATCTCCTGGATTTAAGCTTTATGCGTTCCCGCTCCCGAAAGTTGTTGCCAGGGTGGCGATAATCGTGCAATTCCACCGGCGTGCTATAGTTCATCCAAAATAAGCGCTCATGGCATCCAGAGGTTCCGATTAACACAAAAGCGAATATCGAACAAGGAATATCGAATGTCGAAGGATAAAAGATGTTTCCCCGGTAACCATCAATGAACGCTCATAAACTTGAAACAAAGAAGGGTGTTAGCGCTTAGTCACGGTTTGTGTCGTGAAATGGCGCTCCGTATCCATACTTCATAATTCGAAATTCCTTGTTCGATATTCGTAATTCAATGGCTCTCAGTCGCCTCACTTCCACAAAGTCCTATCCAGGCTCCGGTATTGTATCGCCTCCGACACATGCTCCTCCTTTATCGCATTGCTTTCATCCATATCTGCAATGGTGCGGGCTACCTTGAGTATCTTGCTGTGGCCACGCGCGGAGACGCCCAGCCCCGTCATTGCCTGATATAAGATCGATTCGGCGGCCTTATCCAGCACGCAGAACTTCTTGACCTGCTTCGAGTTCATGTGTGCGTTTGTCAGGATTGGCTGTCCCTTAAACCGCTCTTTTTGCAATGCGCGCGCCATTGCCACCTTTTCCCTGACGGCGCTGGATGATTGCGTTTCCCTTTCGCTGATAAGATCGCTGTACCGCACGGCAGGCACTTCTATCTGGATGTCCATCCTGTCCAACAATGGACCAGAAACCTTTGCCAAATAGTTTTGGATTTGAAACGGCGAGCAGCGGCATATCTTCTGCTTGTCCGTGTGATAACCGCACGGACAGGGATTGAGGGCGCAGACCAGCATAAAATCGGAAGGATAGGTGATTGAGGTCAATGCCCTGGAAATCGTTACGTTGCCCGTTTCGAGCGGTTGCCGCAGCACCTCCAGCGTCTTGCGGTCGAACTCTGGAAGCTCATCTAGAAAAAGCACGCCATTGTGCGAGAGGCTGATCTCTCCGGGTCTTGGAAATGAACCGCCTCCAATCAAACCGGCGGTGCTGACCGTATGGTGCGGCGAGCGGAATGGGCGGGTTGTGATTAAAGATTGTTTCGGCTGGAGAAGTCCCACGACGCTGTAAACTTTCGTCGTCACCAACGCCTCCTCAATAGTCAGGGGCGGCATGATCGTGGGTATGCGTTGCGCCAGCATGGTCTTTCCCGCGCCGGGCGGCCCAACCATGATGACGTGGTGATTGCCCGCCACCGCAACCGTCAAAGCCCTTTTGGCGTGTTCCTGTCCTCTTACGTCTGCGTAATCGACGTCGTAATTGGAATGTTCCCTGAATAGCTCCTCTTGCTTTACCCTGAAAGGTGTGGCCGGGATGGATTTGGTGAGAATACCTATGGTGTCTGCAAGGGTTTCTACGGGAATGACGTCGATGCCCTCAATCACGGCTGCTTCCGACGCGTTTTCAACGGGTACCAGGAATTTCTTTATGCCCAGCTCCCGGCACTGGTACGCCATTGATAAACAGCCCTTTACGGGGCGTATTTTGCCGTCCAGAGACAGTTCTCCGACGATGATATACGATTGAATGTCCGGAATTTCAACCTGCCCCGTCGCCATAAGCACGCCGACGGCTATCGGCAATTCAAAGACCGGGCCTTCCTTTTTCCGGTCTGCCGGGGCCAAATTGATCGTGTAGCATTTGGCCGGGAAGACGTATCCGCTGTTATTAATCGCCGCCCTTACCCGGTCACGGCTCTCCTTAACAGCCGCGTCCGGTAAGCCGACAATCACCGTGTAAGGTATCTCACCGCCGGTGACGTACACCTCCACGTCCAGCAAATACGCGTCAATTCCAAACACCGCAATACTCTTAACTTTCGCCAGCATACATTATTCCTTACGTAATCCCAGGGGTTTTTTATCTGTTTTTGTCCCTTTCGTTGTATTTTGATAATCATCAATTCTACCAGTCTTTTCAAGGCATTCAAAGGAATTTAATTCTTGTGTGGTTTTACGTGTTC
>CAYHFB010000397.1:0-4030 GCA_964355695.1 uncultured candidatus Brocadiaceae bacterium | reverse complement strand
TTAGCGCGACGTACCATGCGAGCGCCCATCAGGGCTGAAGCCCTGAGCTACAGCGGTTATAAGGTGGACAACCCTTTTTGAGCCTACTTTGCTAAGCTATGAATAAAGACTTTACCAAAAATATAACCGCGCGATACACCCTGGCGCTGGGTATTATCGCCGTCCTCAGCATAACGGCCTTCTTTGTGCTGAACAGGGTCGTCGCACTCCAGAAGACTGGCGGCACTGAGATTAACGTCAGCGGAAACCTCCGGTGGTTATCACAACGCGCCGCGGCACATTCAGCGCTTCTGGTACATTGCGACGATACAGATAAAAGAGAAAACTACCGGCAGGAATTATTGTCGATAGCCGTCCGCATGGAAAATATTTATCACGGGCTGCTGGACGGCAACCAGGAACTGAACCTGCCGGGCAATCCGTCACCGCAAGTACAGGCAATTATTTTTGAACCACCTATGTACCTTGGGAAGGACATCCTCTCCTACGTTGCTCAAGTTACCCTGTTAGCCCGTCAGCCAAATGACAAGCTTGCCGGCAATAACCCTCATTACCAGTACATCATCACGGCTGCCGGTTCAAGACTTATCGAATCTCTCGTAACACTGGTAAAACAGTATGAGAATGAATTTACCGAACGCAACGTCCATTTACAAAATATAGAAACGGGTGTGCTGGGTTTTACCCTGTTTGTTCTGTTGCTGGAGGCGCTGTTTGTTTTCAAGCCCATGGTGCGCCATATAAAACACGTCACGTCCAAAACAATGGAGAGTGAGTTGCGCACCCGCGCGGTGGTAGACAGCGCCTGGGACGGAATCATAACGGCTAACGATCAAGGCGTTATCGAGACCTTCAATCAGGCTGCTCAGGCCATGTTCGGCTATACGGCAGGCGAGGTGCTTGGCTGCAGAAAAATCCATTCCATCATGCCGCATATCTATGATACCTACTTTCAAACCTTAAAGAACGCCCCCAGCCTCGAGGCGGACTGCTTTGGCAACGCCGAGACCATAGGGCTACGGAAAGACAACGCAACGTTTCCGATTGAACTGTCATTGAGCGAGGCGCAGGTAAATAAACGCCGTTCATTTACGGTAATCGTTCGTGACATAACGGCGCGCAAGATGCAGGAGGACCAGCTTCGTAAATTGTCCTGCGCCGTGGAACAAAGCCCCATGACGGTCATTATTACCGATACCAAGGGTACTATTGAGTACGTAAATCCAAAATTTGTTCAGTTAACCGGCTATACGCCGGAAGAGGCCGTGGGGAAAAATCCCCGCATCTGGAAGTCGGGCATGACGTCACCTGAAGAATATCGGCAGTTGTGGGAAATTATTACCGCGGGTGGAGAATGGCGGGGGGAACTTCATAACAAAAAGAAGAACGGCGAGTTTTATTGGGAGACCGCATCCATCTCGGCTATCAAGAATCCCCAGGGTGAAATCACGCATTTCGTTGCGGTCAAGGAAGACATTACGGCAATGAAGCAGACGATGAACTGGTTGAAGGAAAGCCGTGAGCAGTTCCGCATGTTGATAGAATCCAGCAGGGACGGCATTTGTGCGTACAACAAGGAATTTTGTTATACCATCTGGAACAGGGCAATGGAACAACTAACCGGCATCCCACGGGATGCGGCGCTTGGCAAAAACGCCTTCGAGTTGCTTCCGTTCCTGGATAAGGTCGGGGAGGGAGATTGTTTCAGGGATGCGGTAGAAGGCAAGCCCTCTGTCCGGTTGGCAATGCCTTACAACGTGTCACAGACCGACAGGCATGGTTATTTCGACAGCTCGCACTTCCCCGTATTCGATGCGAGTGAGAAGGTTGTTGGCGGTATGGCAATTATCCGGGACGCTACTGCCCGCGTGTGGACAGAACGGAGGACGCTCGCCCAGTATATGGTTACAAGGTACCTTTCAGATGCGACGACACTCAATGACGCCTTTCCCGGAATTATCCAGAAACTATGCGAAGCGCTGGAATGGGATTGTGGCGGGGTATGGCTTGTCAACCAGCGCGACGAGGTATTACGGTGCGTAGGGATGTGGCACGTGCCCATCATGGAAATAACGCAATTCGAAACGATTACCCTGGAGATGCCGTTTTCACCCGGCGCCGGGCTACCCGGACGCGTATGGTCAAGCGGGAGTCCCGCGTGGATCGAAGACATTTCGAAAGATATGAATTTCTCCCGTAAACACGCCGCTATAAAAGAGGGGCTGAATAGCGCTTTTGCTTTCCCCCTGGTCAACGACAAGGAGGTGCTTGGCGTGGTTGAGTTTTTCAGCCGTCAGGCGAAAGCGCCGGATAATGACCTGCTTGACATGCTGGGCGCAATCGGCAAACAAATCGGCCAATTCATCAAACGCAAACAGGCGGAGGAGCAGCTTCAAAAACTATCGCACGCCGTTGATCAGAGTTCGAGCAGCATTGTAATTACCGATATGGACGGTATTATCGAATACGTCAACCCCAGATTTACCCAGGTAACGGGCTACAGCGCGGAAGAGGTTATGGGGATGACGCCACGTATCTTAAAGTCGGGCGAACATGACCCCTCCGTCTATAAAGCCTTGTGGGATGAAATTACTTCTGGAAAAGAATGGCGGGGAGAGCTTTGTAATAGAAAGAAGAATGGTGAGTTATATTGGGAATACGCGTCAGTGGCTCCCGTTAAAGATTGCAAGGGAAATATCACCCATTTTATTGCGGTGAAGGAAGACATTACCCCGCGCCGGCAATTTGAGTCGCAGCTTTTGTTCCTTGCCAATCACGACCCCCTTACAAACCTAATCAACCGCCGGTGTTTCAATGAAAAGCTGGATGACCACATCGGATACGCAAAGCGGTATGGCAAGCGCGGCGCGCTCCTCTTTCTAGACCTTGATAATTTCAAGTTTATCAACGACACGCTGGGACATTCGGAAGGCGATAAACTCCTCGTGAAACTGTCGTCGTTTTTGCAAAAACGGCTGCGAGACAGCGACGTGCTGGGTCGGCTCGGCGGAGACGAGTTTGCCATTTTTCTCCCGAGCGTGGACGAACTCCAGGCAACGACCGTTGCCGGGCAGCTTTTAAAGCAGACACGCGAAGAAGTGATACAGTTGAGCGAACTGTATAAAAACGTTACCTTAAGCATTGGAATAGCGTTGTGCCCCGATCACGGCGAAACGACCACCACGTTGCTTGCCGCGGCAGACCTTGCCATGTACCAGGCAAAAGACAAGGGGAAAAATTGTTTTTGCGTTTATCGGGAAGAGTATTCGGCAAGCGTAACAAACAGATTGAGCTGGGAAGAACGCATCCACTACGCCCTTCTCCACAACAGCTTCGTTTTACATTTACAGCCGATTCTCGACTTGAAGAGTGATTGCATCTCCAGGTATGAGGCGCTGCTGCGAATGGTGGACGAGAACGGTAAGATAGTTCCGCCTATGGACTTCCTCAGCATTGCGGAACAATCGGTCATTATACACGATATTGACCGATGGGTTGTCAGGAGCGCCATTTCTCTCATTAAAGAGCAAAAAGCGTTTTTTACGGACAAGTGTCTGGAGATCAACTTGTCAGGCAAATCTTTTGGCGATGAAGGCCTGCTCTCTTTTATTCAAGACGCCTTAACAACAAGCAGCATTGACCCCGGGAAACTGGTTTTCGAGATTACCGAAACCTCAGTAATTATCAACATAAGAGGGGCGCTGCATTTTATCTCCACGCTGGAATCCATGGGATGCCATTTTGCGCTGGACGATTTCGGCAAAGGGTTTTCATCCTTTGAATACCTGAAATACCTGCCGGTCGAGATTCTTAAGATCGACGGTAGTTTTATCGTCAATCTTGCAAAGGACCTGGTTGACCGGCCGTTGGTCAAAGCTATGGTTGTCATGGCCCACGAACTGGGAAAGCAAGTAACGGCTGAATTTGTCAGCGACGAAACAACGTTGCAGATACTGAAGGAATACGGCGTAGACTATGCGCAGGGCTACCACGTTGGCGTGCCTAAAGAATGGACCGAAATCATAAACAG
>CAYHFB010000396.1:0-4050 GCA_964355695.1 uncultured candidatus Brocadiaceae bacterium | reverse complement strand
ATCGAACCGCAGAACAAGGAATGTCGAATGTCGAAGGAAATACCTCTAAGACGCACGCAATGCGTCCCTACCTTTCGTCATTCAACATTCGACATTCCTTGTTCGATATTTGCTATTCGGTTTACGAATATGTTCAAGTTGTTTCTGCGCAAGCCCTAAGCGTTAATTACGCAAAAGGGCATAGCTTACCCGGCATTTTATATTTCGGCAGGCAATGCACTGCCGGGTTGTATTGAGGGGTTTTCCGATAAATCCAGCAAGGGGCAAATGGAAGATTCTGTGTTTTTGGGAGAATAAAAATTGAAGAATAGCATAGTAATGACGTTAGCAATCGCCTTGATTGCCCTCGTCTCTTTTGAATTTACGGCATCTGCCCAGCAAGCGAAGTTCTTTGATATCATCGACGAAGTAACTTACGGTGAGGAGTGCTTACAGACCTGGCAGATGGAAGAGGCGTCCGCGGTCGCCAATAAACTCCTCCAGCAAGCGCCCGGAAACCCATATATGTGCTTTTTTGCGGGCGAGGTGCGCTTTTTCGAAGGGAATTATCAAGAGTCGTTGTCTTTATTGAAGGAGGCCGCGAAGGAACCTCTTCTGGCGCAAAAAGCACAGGAATTCTATGATTTTGTAAACAAGATTTACCAAACAACGGGCAAGTTTAAAGAGGTCAGGACCGAACACTTTCTCTTCCGTTACCATGAAGAAAAGGACGCCATCCTGGCCGAATACGCCCTGGACGCCCTTGAAAAGGCTTACCACGCCATCGGGGAAGACCTTCACTATTTCCCCAAGCCGCCCGTTCTCGTTGAGGTGTTTCCCGACGCGGAGAGCTTTTGCACGATCTCGACGCTTACCAAAGAGGAGATAGAAACATCCGGCACGGTGGCGATCTGTTTGTTTAACCGGGTAATCATCACCAGCCCGCGCCTTCAGCCCAGGGGATACCAATGGCTCGACACCCTTAGCCATGAGCTGGTACACTACGTAATCATGAAAAAGACCCGCAACCGCGTGCCTATCTGGCTGCATGAAGGACTTGCAAAGTATGAGGAAGGGCGTTGGGTTGCAGGCTCAACCCCCGTGCTTCCCGTGTCATTGGAGAGCTTGGTGGCCGAGGCGATTGAGAAGGATTATTTCATCACCTTCGGGCAGATGCACCCCTCGCTGGCAAAGTTGAAAAAGAGGGAAGATACGGCTTTGGCATTTGCAGAGGTCTTTACCGTAATCGACTATCTCTTTCATCGCGGCGGCTATCCGCTGCTTGTTTCTATTCTGGATAGCATTAGGGACGGCAAATCAACTGAGGACGCTGTTTCTGCGGTTATGGGCGTTTCGTTTGCTGAATTTGAGAAGGGGTGGCTGCTGGATTTGAAACAAAAACCATTCCGAAAGATTCGCGGTATTCAGGTGCTTCCGACCAAGCTGAAAGAGACGTCAACGGTAGTAGACGACGTAGAGAGCGTCGCCGAAATAGAGGTAAAAGACGCAAAAAAACACGCCATCCTCGGCGACCTCTTGCGCAGGGAGGGTTTGCATGGAGCGGCCATCGTGGAATATGAAAAAGCGTTTAACAAGGCGGGCGTCATCTCTCCGCAAATACAGAACAAATTGGCAACGGCCTACCTCATGAACAACCAGTACGACAAGGCCGGAGAGGTGTTAAAGACCGCCCTAACCTACTATCCAGGATACTCCCCGATCTACATTTTGCTGGGTGAACTCTATCTGCGCAAGGGTGAATACACCGCCGCCGTTGAAATCCTGCAGCAGGCAAACCACCTTAACCCCTTCAACCCCATTATTCACAAAAACCTGGCGACGTTATATGGTAAGTTAGGTAAAAAAGAGGATGCGGCGGTAGAGCTACAGCGGCTCATGCTCCTGGCAAAGTAGAGCCGAAAACTCACGGGGACATTGATAATTGAAAATGGGAAATGGAAAATTGATAATTTTCCATTTCCCATTGTATCTTTATTATCAGGCTAAGCGCTAATATTTCCCGGTGTGTAGAGACGCAATGCCTTGCGTCTCTACATCGAGTGATGAGTTATCTTTGGCGTGTATTGAAACGTGCTACGCGGTCTTACGATATTTCTGGGCAATAAGCGGGGCTTCACCCTTGACAACCTCCGGCGTGACGAGGAAGGTGGCCGTTTCTTTATTAGAGGGCAAGTGGTACATGGCGTCTAACATAAATCTTTCGAAAATAGACCGCAGCGCCCTCGCGCCGGTCTTCTTTTCCATAGACTTTTTGCTGATTTCCAGGAGCGCTTCTTTGGTAAACTCCAACTGTGCGTCTTCCATCTTAAAGAATTTTTGATATTGCTTGACGATCGCGTTTTTAGGCTCCGTCATCACCTTGATCAGGTCTTCCTCGGTAAGCGGCATCAAGGGCGCAATAATGGGCAGCCGTCCGACAAACTCTACAATCATGCCGTAATCAATAATGTCTTCAACCTCTACCTTGCACAGCACCTCGGCCAGGGATTCTTCGCTCTTCTCCAACCTTACCGTGTCGAAACCGATGGTGGTCTTGCCGATCCTTCTCCGGGTGATTTCCTCGATACCAGAAAAGGTGCCACCGCAGATAAAGAGGATGTTTTTCGTGTCCATTTGAATGTATTGTTGTTCGGGGTGTTTTCTTCCACCCTGTGGCGGTATATTGGAAATGGTACCTTCCAGCATCTTTAACAATGCCTGCTGAACGCCTTCACCGGAGACGTCTCTGGTGATGGAAGAATTGGCGTTTTTCCTGGCGATCTTATCTATTTCGTCAATGTAAATAATGCCCTGCTGTGCCCGTGGAAGGTTGAAATCCGCGTTTCTCAACAGCGCCAGCAACACGTTTTCTACGTCTTCACCCACGTAGCCCGCCTCCGTAAGCGTTGTTGCGTCGGCGATTGCAAAAGGGACGTCGATAATCCTGGCAAGGGTACGGGCCAGGAGTGTCTTTCCAGAGCCGGTAGGCCCGATGAGCAGTATGTTGCTCTTTTCCATCTCTACGCTATCTTTGTCTGCGACCGCAATAAGGCGTTTGTAGTGGTTATAGACGGCAACGGCAAGAGTCTTCTTTGCCTTATCCTGCCCAACGATATATTCGTCCAACCGTTCTTTAATCTGGGATGGCGTGGGCGTCTTCTCTAAAGATTTTACCGGCACCGTCGTTTGCTCTTTTTTCAAAATGGTATTGCATGTATCAACGCATTCGTTGCAAATGAAAACTTCCTCGCTGCCCTGTATCAGACGCCCTACAGCGTCAGGACCTCTCCCACAAAAGGAGCAAGACTTCTTTCCCCCGGCGGCTTTTTTAGCCATATCTTATCCCTCAAAATATACGATCAAAAATCCAATATGTACAAGCGCAATTGGCCTACGGCGACGCCAGCCAGCATTAGCGTTAATGCTCAAAATCATAACACATCATATAAAAATACACAAATAGTTTTTGCCGGGGCGACAAGGCTTAAAGGCCTCAATAATTACCATTCGTGTGCCTCAGCCGCTGTTGGGTAAGTCTCATAATATACCAACTCAACAGGGAGACGGGGTTTCGTGGATCGAACTTTGCCTTGACGAACCAGTCCGCCTCATTTCCCTGAAATATCCCGTCCAATCCTTCAATCGCTCGTTTGCGCCACTTTGCTATTTGTGTCTTATGGACTTCATACTGCGATGACAACTCTGCCAGCGTTTTTTCCTCCCTGATTGCGTCCAATGCCACCTTTGCCATGAACTCCGTATCAAAACTCGTTCTCATTTTCCAGACATTCCTTTCTCTTACTTCTCTTACCCAAAAAGCATCTTAACTACTGGTCTGAAAAAGCCCGTCCATTATAAACTACAGCGAATCGGTGATATGCGACCAGAAAGTCAGAGAGACAAAGAAAGAGTCAGGAAAGTCAAGGCCGCGCAGCTAAAAGTTAAGCGCGATGGCTCGGAAGGTTGGTTCAAATCACGGGAAAGAAAATAGACCGGAACTGGCAAAGAAGTGACTAGTTTTCTACACCCTAGCCCCAGTTTACAAGTTACGCTTAAAATTTAGTTTTTTTC
>CAYHFB010000395.1:1598-4060 GCA_964355695.1 uncultured candidatus Brocadiaceae bacterium | reverse complement strand
CTTTTTCACCGCAGAGGGCGCGGAGAACGCAGAGAAAAGGGGAATCATTGTCAGTTTTTTGGTTGCAAGGCATTGCTGCGCCAGGGTTTTCCAGAACAAGCCAAATTGCTGCCTATAATCGGTGTAATCTGGTAACTACTCCGGTGTTTAGGCGGAAGGCTGAAGGTTAAAAGCCTTCGCCTGGCGGAAATCTTGCATAATCACATACGATTTTACCTTCAGTCTTCAGCCTGTCTACCTGAAGTAGTTACGAAATCTGTGGTTTCAAACCGCTTTAAACGGCTCGGGCGTTTATGAGCCAACGTGAAACTGGCAGAACTCTTCGTAATCGATAAGTTCCTTGATTGTGGCCTTATCGCTGCATACGGGGCAGTTGGGATTCTTGTGTATCTTAACCTTTTTGAAGTCCATATTCAGGGCGTCATAGATAAGCAATTTGCCCTTCAATATCTCTCCCTTGCCGAGGATGAGCTTCACAATTTCGGTTGCTTGTATGCAGCCGATTACGCCGGACAATACGCCAAGCACACCCGCCTCCTGGCACGAAGGCACCAGGCCGGGAGGAGGAGGGCTTTCGTACAGGCAACGATAGCAGGGACCGTCAAAAGGCACAATCGTGGTGACCTGGCCTTCAAACCTGAAGATGGAGCCATGCGAAAGGGGTTTTCTAAGGAACACGCAGGCATCGTTCACCAGGTATCTGGTAGGAAAGTTATCCGCGCCGTCAAGCACCACGTCGTAATCCTTAATGATATCCATGATGTTCCCTGAAGTAAGGCGCTCCGTGTAAGGTACCACTTCAACGTCAGGGTTTAACGCCTCCAGGGTCTCTTTGGCCGAAAGAGCCTTTAAACGTCCGACATCGGCGGTGGAGTGCAGTATTTGGCGTTGGAGATTCGAATGGTCTACCGTGTCGCTGTCCGCAATACCGATCTTGCCAACCCCTGCCGCTGCAAGATAAAATGCCGCCGGCGAGCCTAGCCCCCCTGCGCCTACTAAAAACACCTTGGCATTGAGAAGTTTTAATTGTCCCTTCCCGCCTACTTCCGGGAGGATGATGTGCCGCGAGTAGCGGTTTATCTGCTCTTCTGTAAACGATGATGTTGCCATCTTTATTTTCCTTGAGTTAGCGTTGAGTTATCAAGATTTTCTTCAAAAACCACACGTTCTTTTTGTCACATAAAAAAAGGCCATGTACAACAACATGACCTTATATTCCACGTTTTTTCAAAACACTAAGGTGTTACAACTAATTCTTATTGATGCGAAAAAGCATTCTACCACAAGTATGCCGTAATTCAACAAATTTTGACGCTCATACCGGGACGAGTCTGATTTTGGAGAGGTCGTCTTCCCCTAAACCGAGCTGGGCGGCAACGGCAATGTATTTGGGTTCCCGGTGTGCCTGTTGCAGAGAGGGAAGCTTCATCTCCCTGCGTTTCTCTTCAATAATCCGATGGCACACCCTGTCCATTGCCACCGGGTCTGTGCCGGTGAGTATTCCCTTATAATTCCACGTCCACTGTGGTTTATAGCCTGGGCCGCCATGGTATTGCGCGAGTATCGCATCGCATACGATCAGCCGTACCTTGTCCCTGATATAAGGATGGGTACTCAATTCCGCGACGAAGGGATTGCAATTATCGCCGTGATATTTGTTGGGGTTGTGAATTACGCCAAAGAAGTTTTTCATGGCCACGCTTACGCCTGCAAGGTCGTGGTCTTTTAACACGGGGACGTTTATTATGGCGGTGCATAGCCGTGATACAATCTTGCTGAAGCAGGCGCCAACGCTACCGGCCGTCTGAGGTTCGGCGTCATAACCACCGCCGGGCAGTTCATTCGTGCCGAAACATTGAACGCCTTCCGTCAAGCGCCTGGTGCGGAAGCCCGCTGTTTCAAGCTCCCGGTTCATCCGCTCAAAGACAATAATGTTACCGTCCTTCACCCCTGCCATCTTTAACCCCTGTATGACAGCATCAACAACCTCAACGTGGGGGGACATGGTTTTCCCCGAAAGGCAATTCAGTTTTATGCCGACAACGTCGTTTGGCTTAAACAGGGATTGCCACGCCTTTTCCTGTGATGGCTCGCCCGTTACCAGCATTACGGACTTATGTATCATACGGGAAACGGTTGTCGCGTTTATCCCCCCCGCGCCGGTATGCACATTATCGTCTTGCGCAAGCGCTATGATAGGCGCGGGCGAGGCGTCGTCCCCCAGCGCTAAAAGACCGGGATAATGCAGCAGATATTTCCCGACAAACCCGGTGGCGCAAATACCACTGCCTATCGTTAACGCCTTTTTGAGAAACACCCTTCGCTCTTTGTTCGTTTTTTCCATAGCCGTCTATATTAGAAACAATGGGAGGGAAAGTCAATAAGGATGAATTTAAGGCGCATCGGCGCCGTATCAAACCCTTCGTCAGTGCAGAGCTTTTTATAAATGGACGCTATGGGAT
>CAYHFB010000395.1:0-1498 GCA_964355695.1 uncultured candidatus Brocadiaceae bacterium | reverse complement strand
TAACCGCCAATGAACGCTAATAGATGACATATTTTTTTGTTAAAACGGTCATAATTTTTCTTGAAATGAATCTATGTTTCTTTATAATGGAGCGCGTTCATTCTTCTAAATTATTACAATCTAGTTAGTTATGTCCATTCAAGCTACTTAACACTATACGGAGGCTTACCATGAGTAAACGATTCGACGATATTATCCGTCTGTTAGGCGACAAGGTTGATTCTTACATGAATCATGTCTGCAAAACGGTAGACAAAAACCTATTGCTTCTGCCAGGACCTGATTTTGTTGAACGCATTTTTATTCATTCAGACCGTCCGATACCGGTATTAAGGAGCCTCCAGAATATTTATTCGCAAGGCCGTCTTGCAAACACCGGCTATCTTTCCATTCTTCCGGTAGACCAGGGTATCGAACACTCCGCAGGCGCCTCTTTCGCCCCGTGCCCCATTTATTTCGATCCTGAAAACATCGTGAAATTGGCCATAGAGGGTGGATGTAACGCGGTTGCTTCGACATTAGGCGTGCTTGGCATAGTAGCAAGAAAATATGCCCATCGGATACCCTTTATCGTAAAGATCAATCACAACGAGTTGCTGACCTATCCAAACAAATTCGATCAAATAATGTTTGCATCAATACAGCAAGCCAAAGATATGGGTGCGGTAGCCGTTGGTGCCACGATTTATTTTGGCTCTGATGAATCGGCCAGGCAAATCGTAGAGGTCAGCGAGGCATTCAACATTGCACACGAGCTAGGCCTGGCAACGGTGCTTTGGTGTTATTTGAGGAACAATGCATTCAAGACCGGAGGAAAGGACTATCATACCGCAGCAGACCTTACCGGACAGGCAAACCACTTGGGTGTAACAATACAGGCGGATATTATCAAGCAAAAATTGCCGGAGAGCAACGGCGGCTTTTTGGCGCTGAATAAAGAAGGGGTGAGCTATAGTAAGACCCACGACAAGGTCTATTCCAAATTATCCACAGACCACCCGATAGACCTAACCCGGTTACAGGTGATTCACTGCTACATGGGCAGGGCTGGATTGATTAACTCCGGCGGCCCTTCCGGCAAGGACGACCTGGCTCAGGCAGTGCAAACGGCCGTTGTAAACAAACGCGCTGGCGGCATGGGTCTCATCAGCGGCAGAAAGGCATTCCAAAAGCCTATGGAAGAAGGCGTGAAGCTGTTAAACGCCGTACAAGATGTTTATCTTGAAGAAAAAATCACCGTGGCTTAATAAATTCAACAACAAATAGACACGAATTACATGAATTTATACGAACTGGCATGGATGAACAGGATTTGTCCATGCCACTCAACATTCCGCATAAAAGAACGTATCCTTCTGAATTTCCCCGTTATGTTACACCATGAGTCCTGATATGACCACCAGTCTTGAGATGTTGCTTAACGCTGCGCGCGCAGTGGTAAACAATGCGTACGCCCCATACTCCAAGTTAAAGGTTGGCGCTGCCGCGCTTTTTGATG
>CAYHFB010000394.1:0-4064 GCA_964355695.1 uncultured candidatus Brocadiaceae bacterium | reverse complement strand
TACAAAAAAACAGAGGGCATTATTCGGCAAAAGATATCAGGCCGTTAATCGTAAGGGATGCGGTAATTCCCAATATACCGCTTATGAGGGTAAAGATAATATCAAAGTTCAGCAAAGCGAATATCGAATATCGAACAAGGAATATCGAATAACGAAGTTCAAATCCAATACCAATTCGCTTTAAAACCACATAGTTGGCAGTAGCAACTGCCCACGACAGGTTATTCTTCAATCTTTAAAAGCGAATGGTATAAAGCAAGGAATGATGAGGTTTTTGTTTTTCACTTCGATATTCGATATTCAATATTCCTTGTTCGACATTCGCTTTTCCCTAATAAACGGCACATTGGGAATTACTGTCTCCCTAAGCCATATCAAAAGATGTGTATAAACCTGTGGCCTTCAGGCTGGGGTGCCGGATACACGCCAATATGTGCTTTAGCCCTGACGGCCCGCAACGTGGCATTCTGCACGTTTCGTTCACGCTCTTGGGTGAAAAGATGTGTATTAGCCGGGCATTTCCGTTAGGGTGAATTTAAACGTTGCCCCGCCGCCATCCCGGTCTTCCACCCATATTTGCCCGCCCAGGGCTTCTACCGCCAGCTTGCAAAAGGTTAGGCCCAGGCCGACGCCATACTTTGTTTTGTGAGAACCATCGTGTATTTGAAAGAATTTGTCAAATATCTTTTCTTTATACTGATCGGGAACACCCGTCCCATCGTCGGCAACATTCACCATTACTTTGCCGGGCTGTCTTTCAACCGAGACAAACACCGATGTTTTTGCATGTTTCAGCGCGTTTATTACGAGGTTTTGCACAATCCTTGAGAACAATCCACTGTCAGACCGTATCACCATCGGCTCCTGGTTCTGATTCATAACAATGCGGAGTTTTTTCCCTTCGGCTAACAACTTCAGTTTGTCGGCAAAGCCTTGCAGGTGTGCCGTCACGTCCCAAAGCGTTAGAGATACCGGCAACGCCCCGTCTTCCAGCCTGGAGACGTCGAGGATGCCCGCAATGAGCGAAGCCATTTCTTCCGCAGTGCCATATACTTGTTGCAGTTGTTTGCTCAGGCCGCCTGCATCAACGTCGCCGGACTCCGCATCCATTTGCATGAGTTGAATATTACCCATAATGATGGTAAGGGGGTTTCGCAAATCATGCACAATCATGTGCGCCAGCGCGTCCCTTGCTTGCACCGCCGCTTGTAATGCCTGGTAATTTTTCGCAAGATCGCCCTGAAGTTGTTTTTCCTTATCACGGAGACGTTTGTTCTCCAAACACGCGTGGATGCGTGCCTTGAGAAACGTGGCATTAAAAGGCTTCACCAGATAATCAGCGGCGCCTCTTTCTATGCAGCGAACAACCGTGTCCTGCTCTTCCACGGCGGAAATCATAATTACCGGAATGTCGCGTAAGGCAGGGATGCTTTTAATACGGTTTAGCACCTCGCATCCATTCATTCCCGGCATCATAATGTCCAGTAAAATGAGATCGGGGTTCCCCTGTTCTATTTGAAGAAGCGCTGATTCTCCATCTATTGCCAGTAAGGGTTCGTAGCCTAATGAAATGATCAGTCTGTTGAGAAGGAAACGTTGTGTTTCACTGTCGTCAACAATAAGTATTCGTGAAGAATTTTGCATGCGGGTTCCTTTAATATAAGTTTTGAGTTTCAAGTTTCAAGTTTCGAGTTTCGGATTTCGAGTTTCGAGTTTCGGATTTCTCCCTGGCTATTTAGTTAATCGTTACCTCCTCCGGTTCTCCATACCTATTCATGATATGCTGCACATCATCAACTCGTTCGAGAAAGAATTGGACAAGTTCCGGTTCAAAGTGGTTGCCCGCGCCGTTGCATATTCTTTCCAGGGACTTGTCCATCGACCAGGGTGGTTTGTAAGGGCGGCGGGAGATCAAGGCGTCGAACACATCGACAATGGCGACGATGCGCCCGGTGACCGGGATGCCCTTCTCCTTCAACCCAAGCGGGTAGCCTGTGCCGTCCCACTTCTCATGGTGCGTCATCGCTACTTCACGTGCCATGATGAGCAGCAAGGCGTCGTGTTCGCCGATGATCTCTGAGCCTATCACGGTATGTGTCTTGATAACGTTAAACTCTTCCTGCGTAAGGGTGCCCTTCTTAAGAAGAATGCTGTCGGGTATGCCTATCTTGCCAACATCATGCATCATGGAGGCGTGACGCAGCATCTCCACTCCCACATCGGAAAGCCCGGAGGCCCCGGCCAGCATCTTGCTTAAAAGGCTTACCCTGGTGATGTGCAGGCCGGTATCATTGTCCCGGTACTCAGCCGCACGGCAAAGCCGTGTGAGGATGCCAAGACGGGTTTCTTCCAAAATCCGATTGCTCTCCTCCAGTTCTGCCGTGCGCTCGCCGACCATGATTTCCAAGTGCCGCCGCTGGTCATACAGGGCAAGATGGGTTTTGACGCGCGCCGATACAATCCGGGCGTTTATGGGCCTGGTTAAATAGTCGTTAGCGCCTGCGGCCAGCCCCCGGGTTTCGGCATCAATGTCGTCCCTGGCCGTCACGAAAATCACCGGGATGCGCCTGGTGGCCTCGTTCTCCTTGAGCCGGGTACAAACTTCATAACCATCCATGCCGGGCATCGCAACGTCAAGCAGTACCAGGTCAGGCGGCGACGCATTTGCTATTATCAGTGCAAGAGATCCGTTGGTGGCGATTTTTACCATATAATCCTTAGACAGGATAGCACACAGCACGTCAATATTTTCCGGCGTGTCGTCAACAACCAACACCGTAGCCATTAAGTTGTTTGTCATACTCCCTCCCTGATCGTTTTTGCAATGAAATGCGCCTCATCAAGCGCCGCCCCGTAATCGTATTTAGACATATATTTTTCCAGTTGAACGAATGTTGCGGCCGTAGCCGTACCGTAAACCTGTTGACTGATTTCCCGCATGGTATTGCTCGCTTCCCCGTCAAAAGCCTGCAACCGACCGATCAGCCGCTCCACACATTGTAACACGTCAACCGATTCCCGTACTACCGTCTTCCGCACAACGTCGTCATGGCAATCCGTCAGGTAGGCGTTGACGGCGCTAATGGCTTGAGCCTGACCGCTTGCCACGGCATCAATCATTGCCCGGCATTCTCCTGCCGCAAGACCATTGCTGAGCGCCGTCTCCAGCGTGCGCGCGTCCTCCGCCAGCAGGCCTGCGCCAATCGTTGCGGCCACGCCCTTAAGCGTATGCGCAAGGCGTGTTGCAAGAGGCACGTCGTTGGCGGTCAGGGCCGCCCGTATATTTTGCACCGCCGTCTCGTCATCCCTGAACTTGTTAAGAATCATCCGGTATGTTTCAACGTCACCGGCCAATCGTGCAATAGCGGTCTCTGTATCCAGACATGCGTCGCCTGCTGCCGGCGTCTTGGTAATGGCAGCAGATTTGAATTGTGGGATTTCAACGCCTGGACGGGTGCAGTACGCCAGCGTAGCGTAAAGAGCCTCGACTTCAAACGGCTTGGCAATGTGTCCATTCATGCCCGCATCCAGGCATTTTTCCCGATCTTCCGCCATGGCGTTGGCCGTCATGGCCAGTATGGGCAACCGCGCATGGCTCGGCTGGGCGCGAATGGCGCGGGTGGCCTCTAAGCCGTCCATTTCAGGCATTTGCAAGTCCATCAGTACGGCGTCAAAGGTTTCACGCTCAACCGCGGCGACCGCCTCCAAACCGTTGCATACCGTAGTGACGATGACCCCGGCTTGTTTCAGTATTTCCTCCGCCACCTCTTGGTTGAGTTCGTTGTCTTCCACGAGCAACACCCTGACGCCCGACAAGATTTCGGCAGGGTTTACGCCAAGCTCTATTTTCTGCAAGGCGATGGTCCCGGCGCCACACAACTTTGAAATAGCGTTTAAAAGCATGGAAGGGGTAATGGGCTTGGCAAGGACGACATCGACGAAATGTGCCTCTACGGCGTCGCGTATTATTTTTTCGTTTTCATAGGCGGTAATGATAAGTATCTTTGGTTGACGTTCGGTCACAAGCCGTTCTTTTATGAGCCTTGCCGTTTCTACGCCGTCCA
>CAYHFB010000393.1:0-4068 GCA_964355695.1 uncultured candidatus Brocadiaceae bacterium | reverse complement strand
CTTGTTCGACATTCGCTTTTCCCTCATAAACGGTACATTGTGAATTACCGTCTCCCTTAAACCTTGAATCAATGCTCCCTGATACCGGATTACTTCTCATAATTGAGTTACTGGTGGTATACGTTCCTTTTCTGAAATATCAAGCATCTCTGGCATTTTTAGCATAACGCAGGTATAATCATTCGCTTAACCAAAGCAAGTCTTTTTTCGATTTACCGCAACTTACTTGTGGACTTACCATTTTGTTATGCATGAAACGTTTACCCTTGAAACAGAGAAGGACGGGGATTTTTATGTTGCCCAATGCAGGGAGCATTCAAGCTGTTTTACCCAAGGCAAGACCATTGAAGAAGCTATCCATAACCTATAACATGAATTGAATAATGTTTAAGGTTTTTTTAACGAACATCCTTTTTTTCCCCCATCCTTTTTTGGGGAGAGGTTAAGTCCTTGGTACTGTTCAAATCAATCAGAAGCAAATTGCTCTTCTTCTGCCTCAGCCTTTCGCTGATACCTATTGCGGTTATCACGGTTATTTTTAGTGTCAAGAGTTATACCGCGCTAAAAAAACATCATGTGGGTGAGTTATCATTGATTGCTGAATCAAAAATGACTCATTTACATACCGCGTTACAGGGGAAAAAGGGGAGAACCGTTGACTTCAGTTCTGATGGTTTTATAAAAGACACGCTGGAAAAATTAAACAAAGATAATTGCAACAGGGAGCGGTTGGTAAAGGCCTTAAATCAACATTTAGTAAAACACAAAAGGCCTTTAGACCCTAACATTTTCGATATTGCCGTGGTGAATTCTACCGGCACGGTCGTTGCCTCGACAAGCCAACAGTGGATTGGCCGGCGTTATGCCAACACCCCGTTTTTTATGAAAGCGATGAGTGCCGCGTATGGAGACGCCACGGTTCACCAACCGTCGTTTTGTGAGATTTGCAAGAAAAACAGCCTTTTTGTTACGGCTCCCATTACCTCCCGAAGGTCTACACATGGGGAGAAGCTGGGCATTATTATAAATTGCTATGATTTGGCTGTTTTAAATGACGTAATGAAAACAGATGTGAGCATGACGACTGGGACGGTCTACCTGGTGAACCGGGAAAAAAGGATGATTACCCCGTCCCGTTTTATCGAAAATGCGCCGCTGAATCTGCTCGTTGATACAACGCCAGTTCGAAGGGCATTAACGTCCGGACGGGGAATGATCGGCCGGTATCCTGATTACCGGGGTGTGACGGTTTTCGGTGTATCCATTTATATACCGGAATATGAATGGCTTTTGGTGGCTGAAGTGGACAAGGCAGAACTGCTCGCCCCATTAGCCTCGCTTGCCGTGGTTCTTTTTGTTGTGAGCGCTACCTGCGTCGTACTGGTTGTTACGGCGGGAATCCTGTATTCATTATCCATTTCACGGCCAATTAACAAATTAAAAAGCACAGCGCAAAAAATCGCATCCGGTGAACTATGGCGGCGGGTTCGATTGAAAAATCGAGATGAAATTGGTGAACTTGCAACCAGTTTTAATACGATGACGGAAAAACTCCACAGCGCCATTGACGAGGCAAATCGTGCAAATGAGGCAAAATCCTTGTTTCTCTCAAGCATGAGCCATGAATTAAGGACGCCGATGAATTCAATACTCGGCTTTGCGCAATTACTCAAAAACGATACCAATCTCCCGCTCATGGATACACAGCGTCAATCGGTAGAACTGATATTAAGTTCTGGAAATCATCTGCTGGCGCTTATTAATGACATACTTGATCTTTCACGCATAGAAGCGGGCAGGCTTTCCCTATCACCTGAAATCGTTTTGGTTGATTGCGTTATAGAAGAGGTTGTAGCCAGCATTAAATCTATTGCCGTGAAAGATGCTGTAACGGTAGTCTGCAAATTTGTCCAAAGCGGTGTGTACGTCATGGCAGACAGCACACGATTAAAGCAGGTTCTGACAAATTTGCTGACAAATGCGGTAAAATATAATCGTAAAAAAGGTTCTGTTGTTGTGTCGTACGAGGTTCGGGACAACGATATGCTGCGTATACAAGTTGAGGATACCGGCTATGGCATTCCGGGGGATAAACTGGGCATGTTGTTTCAACCCTTCAGCCGGCTTGGCAAGGAGTTAACGGATATTGAGGGTACGGGCATTGGCCTGACTATTACAAAGCGCCTGGTGGAATTAATGAATGGCTGTATTGGCGTTGAGAGTGTTGTTGGAAAAGGTACCCTGTTTTATATTGATTTAAAGAGGGTACCAAAACCTGCCTTGGCAATGGATAAAAAAACGGACATTACGTCTATGCAAAAGCCTCAGAAAATAAAGAACAGAACGATGCTCCACGTAGAAGATAATCCTGGCAATCTTGTACTCGTGCAGAGTATCCTTAAACGGCGTCCCCAAATTGAACTGTTGAGCGCAACAAGCGCGGAATCAGGGATAGAGATTGCCAGGGCGAAGCGGCCTGACGTTATTTTAATGGATATAAACTTGCCGGGGATGAGTGGATATGAGGCATTAGAGATATTACGGGATGGTGAGGAAACGAAGAAAATCCCCGTTGTTGCCATAAGCGCAAATGCCATGGTAAAAGACGTTGAAAAGGGTAAGGCTGCCGGCTTTGTGAACTATATTACGAAGCCCATCAATGTGAGTTATTTCCTACAAGTCGTGGACGATGTTTTGAAGGAGACGGAAGTATGACACCCAATCAAGACGTGTTGGATGCAAGGGTTTTGATCATTGATGACGCACAGGCCAATGTCACGATGCTTGAAAAAATGCTGGATAATGCCGGATATACCTCGGTGCTGGGTATTACGGACGCCCGTGAGGCGATAGGCATTTACGAAAGCTTCCAACCTGATATTGTCCTTCTGGATATAAACATGCCGCATCTTAATGGTTATCAAGTTATGGAAAAAATAAATGAAGTCAAAAAGGACGCGTACCTGCCCATACTCGTGCTTACCGCACAACATGATAAGGAAACCTGCTACCGCGCGCTCCATGCAGGGGCGAAGGATTTCCTGACAAAGCCTTTTGACCAGACGGAGGCGCTCATCAGAATCCAGAATATGCTGGAAACAAAATTCCTTCATAAACAGGTGGCACATCAAAACATTCTTTTGGAGCAAAAGGTTGAGGCGCGCACCCAGGAATTGCATAAATCGCGGTTGGACATCATTCGCCGCCTGAGTCTTGCTGCTGAATATAAAGACAGCCAGACCGGATATCACATTATCCGTATGAGTAAGATGTGTGAATTAATCGGCAGGGCGTTCGGCATGCCAAATCAAGAAGCTGATTTGTTGCTCAACGCAAGCCCCATGCACGATATCGGGAAACTGGGGATACCGGACAACGTCCTTTTGAAACCGGGTAAACTTGAACGGGATGAGTATGAAATTATAAAGACACATACATTGATTGGGGCTAAATTGCTGGACAATCCATCGTCACGGCTTATGTACATGGCAAGAGAAATCGCGCTGGCGCACCATGAGCGGTGGGATGGCGCCGGGTACCCGAACAAATTAAAAGGCGCTGAAATCCCATTGCCGGCCAGAATTGCTGCCCTGGCAGATGTTTTTGACGCATTAACGTCTGTGCGCTCTTATAAAGACCAATGGAATATGAACGACGCCGTAAAGTATATCCAATCAAACAAAGGTTCACATTTTGACCCGGAACTGGTTGATGTATTTGGCACAATCACGGATGATATTATTGCTATCAAGACGCAGAAGTAGGGGCTTTCTATCAACCTGAATGAAAGGGTGGACGCGGATGATTTTCTTTGTTCTGCTTTCCAGGGTAAGGAGATTCGTGCAACACTCTAAACGGTTGAGATTTTAACTTTTCCCAAAAACAGAAGTTTTACGTCTACAAAGGTTTTCAGCCGGAATTTGCCAAAAACAAAAGTTGAATTTTAGCCCGTTCGGAGTATAATCTAGTAGCGCGGAGGTTCATCACATACGTGTTAAGCCGCCGTAGGCCTGATTTAATGTATAGGAATTTCAATGCAACAGTAGGGCGACCCTTTAGGGTTGCCAC
>CAYHFB010000392.1:0-4099 GCA_964355695.1 uncultured candidatus Brocadiaceae bacterium | reverse complement strand
ATGATATAGCCAAAAGCATCTATTTTTCGTAAAATAGCTGCTTTTGGTTATATGTTTTTTCGTCTTTGTGAAGCAAGCGGGTCATCAACAACAGTTTTTTTAGCAGGAGGTCTGTTCATGAGAGCAATTCGTTTGCAAACAGTCGTGGATATAGATGGTGAAGTGGTGGTGAGGGGATTACCTTACCATGAAGGAGATGAAATAGAGGTTGTTTTACTCCGAACAACCAACAAGAAAAGGTTGACCGCCCAACAGTTGAGAAACTCTTCACTCATTGGGCTTTGGGCAAAACGTAATATCAAAGATAGCGCAGCTTATGCCCGACAGTTGAGAGAACAAGCTCAGCAGAGACAACGATAGACTATGATTTTCCTAGATACGGATATTATGATTGATTTTTTTCGCCGGTATCCACCAGCATTAGGGTGGTTAGACGATATCGGGAAAGAAGAAGTAGGTTTATCTGGCTTTGTCGCCATGGAGTTGATTCAAGGATGTCAGAATAAAAAAGAACAAGGGAAGTTAGAAAAAGTTTTGTCTGACTATCAAATTATCTGGCCATCCGATGAAGTCTGTGACCAAGCGTTATGGGTGTTTGCCAGCTATCATTTGAGCTATAGTCTTGGTTTGTTGGATGCGCTCATTGCTCAGACAGCTATTTCTCTGGGTGTACCATTATGCACTTTTAATGAAAAACATTATGCCTGTATTAAGGGACTAACCACCAACCAGCCTTATCCCAAAGGGTAATATACAATTAGTCATTCAAGCGGATACTTGAGGCGTTAACCTTTTCGGGCTTATACGGCAAATGGAGTATGATTTGTGGAAAATGAAGCTGCAAGGTTTTAAAGCTTTTGCGAATAACCGTGACATCCTTTTACTCACAAACCGCAAAAAATAAATTCTTATCAGATTTCTTATCAAATTAATTGTAAGGGAGATGGCTATGCAGAATTCTACTGTAGTCAATTTTAACGACAGACCAACCAGACGATACACCTGACAATCTAACGCTGATGTCCAACTTGTTGAAGGACGCCTATAAAGGTCAAGGTCGCCAACAACGGCGAGAAGGCGCTCAAGTATATGCAGGGTGACAGCAAGCCGGACCTGATCCTGCTTGACATCATGATGCCCGGCTACGACGTGATACACGAACTCAAGAATAACCCGGCTACGCGAAACATCCCGGTTATCTTCCTCACCGCCATGAACGCGGCGGAAGACGAGAAAAAGGGGCTGGAAATGGGGGCGGCAGACTACATCACCAAGCCTATTTCCCCGCCGATTGTTCTGGCGCGGGTCAAGACGCAACTGGAAAATAAGGCCGCCGCTGATTTTCTCCGGGACAAGGCTGACTATCTCGAAACCGAGGTCGCCAAGCGTACCAGTGAAATCTCGGCGATCCAGGACGTCACTATCCTAACAATGGCGTCACTGGCCGAAACCCGCGATTCGGACACCGGTAACCACATCCGGCGCACTCAGTATTACGTCAAACTCCTCGCGGAGAAGCTCAAGACACATCCCCGCTTTGCCTACTTTCTGACGGACAACGTAATAAACTCGCTGTTCAAGTCCGCGCCGCTTCACGATATCGGCAAGGTCGGCATACCCGACCGTATTCTTCTCAAGCCGGGATGTTTCACCCCGGAGGAATTCGAGATTATGAAGACCCATACCACGTTGGGACGGGACGCCATTGACCACGCTGAAAAGCAACTTGGCATGCAGGTGGAGTTTCTGCGGTTTGCGAAGGAAATTGCCTATTTCCATCAGGAAAAGTGGGATGGCACCGGTTATCCAACGGGGGCAAGCGGCGATGACATACCGATTTTGGCGCGCCTTATGGCCGTGGCGGACGTCTACGACGCCCTCATCAGCCGCCGAGCGTATAAGGAAGGTATGCCGCACGAAAAGGCGGTGGGGATTATTGTCGAGGGGAAAAGCACACACTTCGACCCCGACGTCGTGGACGCCTTCGGGCCGTTGATAAAGTGGCGCGGGCGGCCTACGACGGCGTGCTGATGGATTGCCAGATGCCGGTGATGGACGGCTTTGAGGCTACGCGCACGATACGCCAGGACGCGCGATTCGCCAATTTGCCCATTTTGGCGATGACGGCCAACGCGATGGCTGGGGACAAGGAAAAATGTGTAGCGTGCGGCATGAACGACCATATCTCCAAACCGATTGACGTTTCACAACTGTTTCTTACCCTGGCGCAATGGATTACCCCGAAGCAGTCCGGTAGCGACGTGACGGCCCCGGCGGCGCCGATGGAAACGATAACCGATGGCGTGCCTTACGTACCCGGTCTTGACCTCAAAAACGCGCTAGCGCGGGTGGGAGGTAGCGTCAAATTGCTGCGCAAGCTGATCCTTCGTTTCCGTGAAACGCAAGCGGATGTGATGAGTCGCATCAAATTGGCGATGGATGGTAGCGACGTGGAGACCGCCGTGCGCGAGGCGCATACACTCAAGGGGCTGGCGGGTAACATTGGCGCAGGCGAACTGGCCGCGCGCGCCGGGTTGGTTGAGGGGCTGTTGAAGCGCGGCGAAACCGGTGGCCTTGCTGACGCGCTCCACGCGATGGAAGAGGAACTTGTCAGCCAATTAGCGCGAATTTCCACGGCAATGGGCGAACCGGAGGGTGCGCCGACTGCGCCTGCCGGCACGCAAACGCCCGCGTTAGACAAGGACGCGCTGGCGGCAGAGATGCGCAAACTCGGCACGTTGTTGGCGGATGGCGACTCGGAGGCTGGCGATTTGGCGGAAAAGCTTGCCGGTCAACTATCCTCCCTCGGTCAGGACCCGGCCGTCAAGGGCATGCTGAAACAGGTTGCCAATTTCGAGTTTGACGTAGCGCTGGACCACCTGAAAACAATTGCACGCGCACTGGGCGTTACCCTATGAGCGGTGCGTTTTTAATTATCTCTGCTTGTCCTCACAAAAACAACACCGTCTGGATATCTTTACGATAATTACCCATGGACTTTACAGAAATTACTCTGTATAGTTCGGACAAAGTCTGAAATACTTTTTTAAGGAGGAAGGTGTGAGAAAAAGGCATTTTCATGTCATCGCGGTAGCCGTTATGCTATGTCTGGTTTATTTGCCGGCGTTTGTCATGGCCGGTGGTCGTCGTACCGTTCCCGAAGATGTGACTTTCTTCAATGAAATGGTGCAGAATCCGCAAGTCTCCGCTCTTTTCGGTGAAAACGGACCGTGGTTTACGGCGCCTCTACCGCAA
Organism: uncultured candidatus Brocadiaceae bacterium; assembly: GCA_964355695.1. Taxonomy (GTDB): domain Bacteria; phylum Planctomycetota; class Brocadiia; order Brocadiales; family Brocadiaceae; genus JACVXV01. Next base: position 844 of record CAYHFB010000392.1, on the reverse strand, counting down.
GAACCGGATGGGCCATCTTACGCACTGGGCGGTCTTGATGTTTGTAACCTTCTGGATTATTGGAATGATGCCAGTCTTACCGATCTGGATCATATCCTGTTTGCCTTTCCGTGGATGTTGGGAAATCCAGAGTTCAGCTACGTTCATGAGGTGTTTCCCGGATATCAAACAACATTCATTTTTACCTCGGCAGAAAACGCCGCGAGATGCGGAGAGAGACTAAGGGCGGGAAGTCTCCAGATTGCATTTGGTGGCTGGTGTGCGTATGGCGTTTCGGCAGACTGGGACAAACCGAAGCAACACAGCCATTTCGCCCAACCCGGACATACCGGCTTTACGGTTCATACTTACAGGTCTGGAAAAGAATCTGTCGATGTTGTCTATCTGAACCTCTGGATCAGGGCTGGTGACTACAAAGCTCTTGGAAGTAAGGCGCATAAAGCGGCATTGGGGTTTTTTAAAGATATCCTCAATGGCGCCATCACTGACCTTACGCTATGGCGTCAAGGAGTACCGGTGTTTTCGCTTGATGATATCAAACAATTTCCTCATCCCTAGTAAATTATATTCGTTATCGGTTTTCTCGTTGTTAGTTGGGGATTGCGTTCACATTGGGTTCACAGCCGGTCGAATTGGTATTGTTAGGATGGGAATTCTCAACGTTCTGACTGACTCGGAAATAATGCTTCTGCGAGCGGGTTCAGGTTTGCAACCTGAACCCAACGTTTTATACCGTTGATCCCGCTGTTGCCCACACAAAGTGCAAACGTCACAATAAATTTCCGATGTAAAATCTTTAAAATCATTGCCGATGGCTTATACTGCGAGCGGGCATAATTTGAAC
>CAYHFB010000391.1:0-4101 GCA_964355695.1 uncultured candidatus Brocadiaceae bacterium | reverse complement strand
TTCTGATTTTCTTCTCATCAATTGCCTCCTTGAAAAAAGTTTTTAAAACATTGCCGCCGCACACACAGAGCTTAGCTTACGCTCAATAGGATAAAGCCGACAAGACGCACACGCCCCCCTACACCAACTGCCATTTTGACATTTATACCCCCCCTACCCCCTGGGTATCCTGGATACCCAACAGCGGTTTCGGATCGTTCATTCGCCCCCCCCGGAAGAACCTTTTGGGCAGGCCGCGCCTCTAAATCCTTGCCCTTCGTATTCAAAAACCTCGAACACCGCCGCTGGTTCGCCTCGTGTATCAGCAGAAGTTCCGCATCGGTAACCTGCCGCGCCTTCAGCTTAATCATGCTGTTGCACTCCATAAAAAGGTTAACGTTCAGACCGCCGCCAGCCTGACGTTTCAACGAATTTGAAGCCATCCACCAGTTTGAAATCAAGCTCTAAGCCGTTCGGATTAATTTCAGGATTCGCCCAATTTTTACCCTTTACAATCTTGATTTTGCCGGGTTCCATCGTTAAATAAAGCCGCGCCTTTTCCGCGCTAAAATCCCCGCCCCTGCCATATACTTGCCCCGCCTTCTTTTGGATGAGAATGAATGCAACGCCGGTTTTTAGTTTGTCAAAAATATTTTTAATGTCTTGGCCTATTTCGTAAAAATTGTCATTTTTCTCAAGGAAATCAACGATGGTTAAACCGTCCGGCAAGACCAAATCATGAAACGTGTGTGACCGTTCGATGAACTCAACTTTGCTCCATCGTTCCAGGGGGATATCAACTTTAAGCAACCGTGTTTTGATTTCGGATGCCCCCATTTCTGAACTTAAATATCGGATTTTTACATGCTCCATATTTAGTTTTGCAACGTTCAAGGCGACAGCCGTTTTTCCGGTATTAACTTCGCCAGCCAGCACTATAATTGATTTTTGCAGTATGTGAACTTTCTCGTGAATTTGGAAAGGCAGCACCAAGCTAAACGGCGTTGTCTGAGCGCCCAAAATGTCAAGCACCTCGAAATCTTTCTCTATCCGACGGTAACAACCGTTCCGATCCCCGTGACGCTCGATTATGCCTTCGTCCTTAAGGCGGGTAAGGATTTTCGATAAGTTCTTTTTTTCGTCTCGTGACGACACTTGACGACATCTGACGACATCTGACGACAAAAAGACGCCCGTTGACGACAAAACCCACTCCCGAACCTCATCGGCAAATGGCTTTCCTTTGCACTCTTCGACGGGTTTTGCGTCTGCCACTGGCTCTGCATCGCTCAGTGATTCTTGGAACTGTTTCAGTAAATAGTCTATATGCCCGGCAAGATATTCCCCCTCGTGTTTAGCGCTTTCCATAGTGTGTAAAAGCTCTGCAATCGGTTCTGGCAACGGACGCCCCTTGAGACGCGTCCCCAGCCTGTGTACAAGGCCAGCGGTCGTTATGGGTAGCTTCTCAAAGTACAATTCTTGCGCCTCTCGAAAGATTTCCTGGAACGCCATTTTGTCGAAAACCGACGGTTCCAACTGGAATAGGGGCGCGAGTTCGACGCCAAGTTTTCCGTGAATTGCCGCCATTAAAAGGGGATATCCAAGATGCGCTTTGTAACTCTCGATAGACATTTTGCCCTCAAAAACAAGTTGCTGGTTTATAGCGGTTCTTACGCCCTATTAAAAACTTCTTTATTTATTATCATTCTTGTTTGTGGTTACTTGCTGGTTAGTCTGCTGGTTGATTTCCACATCGTTAAATTGGTAAGTGTCGTAGTTCACTATGGTTACGATACTATATTTGCTGGTTGACTTGATGGTTATTTCGTTGGTTGATTTTAGACGCTCCAACGAAGTCCTGACTGATTGCTCAGATAAGCCCGTTTGCGCGCTCAGTGATTGACGCCCGGTAGCCAACTCGCCGCGCCCTATAACCAAACCTTTCCACTTTTGTGGCTTGTGGTTAGCACTCAAGAGCAGATGGATAAAAAGCCGAAAGGTGTTCCCGTCTCGATACCACTCCCAATCCTGTATTTTCCTATGAAGTCTGATCCAGCCGAAAGCACTCATTTATTTCGCGCCAACCTCAAACAATGCCTTTCTGATTTTCTCAAGGTCTGACTGCCGGTAGACTCTTTCTCCGTTTGGCAGTTTTAGGAATTCTTCCGTTTTAAGCCTTCGGGAGTCAAAGAGGTAATTAAACCGATGCCGGGCAACGTTCAGCATTTGTAATACCTGTGACAGCGTGTAGAGTTTCTCAGATAAAGCATTTTCATTCATACGATTTCCCTCGTCGGTGGTTACGAAAAAGTAAAGTCTTCTACCCTTATGTATCGAAATTTCGCTGATTTGTCGATTTGTCGAGGGTATTAATTTCAATGAAATGCGTTGTAAATGGCTTGAATAGTGGTTTGTCTGGCGAATAAAAATATTTGAGAATATTTATAAAACCCAAATAACCTGTGATGATTTGTCGATTTGTCGATGATTTGTGAAACAAAAAAACCCTTATTGCCGATTTACCGACAATAAGGGTTTTCTGTGAGGATTGGTTAGCTATGCTAAACCTACATTGTGTTTTTCCAGACAGTCATGACACTCTTGACAATGCTCAGAGTCTTCTTTGCAAATTTTGCAAAAATAAGTGTGCCTATCTTGGCATGTCGGACACGGCCTCATCTTGCTTTGTGAAGTGGTTTTCTTTTCGGACGTTGCGATGGGGGAAGGCCGAAACGCCGTGGCAGTTTGCATACTTATTTTGAAAAAGGTTTCTATTCTGGTAAGCAATTTTTGTTTAGTTCTAAAAAAAGCCTGCAAAGTTTTGTTTATCCGCTCGCTATCCTTTTGGTTTGTAATTCCATTTCCGCCAGCATATACGGCCAATGCAGTCCATAACTTGTTAGGTTTTCCAGTCTTTGAATCCAAAAAACCAAGTTGCGCAAAATTAAAAACCTCAGATTGCTTCATAATTTGTATCCGCACGGTTAGTTCGTCAAGGAATTTCATTTCTATATCGCCTACGGTTGTTCCTGAAGGGAGCGGAAAGGTAGCTATAGCCTGTGGTTCGTTCACCGTTGCCCCGGCTGGTGTTTGTGGTTTGCTTGCCGTGTTCCGCGCTTCAGGCGTGGCTTGCCCTGTGGGGTTCCCCGTTACCCCGCCTGGTGTTTGTGGTTTATCCTGTGGTATGTTTGCGGGTGTGTCTTGCGTTGATTGTTTACGCCATCGCTGTTTGAGTTCTTTTAAGTGCCATGTATGTTCCCCACGTTCCTTTTGATGGGTTAATAATTGTCCCTCATTGATAAGTATTTGCAGGTCAATTTCGTCCAATTCACGTTCTTGGTTTTCAACTATGTCTTTATGGAATTTGGGATTGTATCTCCGGGTTTCTATATGGTTTAAAGCACGTCTTGCTTTTAGCTCTTGACGAAGGTCTTCACCTTTTTCAATTTTACCATCAAGGTCTTTTATCTCGCCGTTTAGATATTTTATCCCATCAATTATGTCTTTCATGCTGTCATCTCCTGAAAATGACTCCTGAAAGAAAATTAAGGGAAAGTCACTTCAGGAATGTGACCTTGTCGCGCCGTCGCGCTATCCCTTAAATTTGAACACCCGCGCTTACCATAAAATAACGCCTGGCCAAGAACACCACCCATTGGAAACACCCCCACTCGCGCGGGGAATACCCGTCGAAGCCGCTCATGTCGATGATTGCGCCGGAAACACCCCCACTCACGCGGGGAAGACCGTCCACGCCCGGTACCGCTTCCACTCCGCATAGAAACACCCCCACTCACGCGGGGAAGACCAATGAGTAATAACCAATAATTCTTTTTTCTCCGGCCTAACGACCAAGCTCACCTGCACCGAACTTTTCGGCGTCAGGCGTAGCGCCTTGTTCGGCATTTCCATTAGATAAAGATTTTTCTTCTATTGCCGATGGCGTCTCTTCATTAGAATTAATTTCTTTAGTTTGTTTTGCTCGAAGTAATTTATTAGCAGTTTTTTGAACTTTCTTCTTAGCCTCTTCACCTTTTTCGCCTTCAAGCACTTCCCGTTTTATAACTTCTAGCCCGACTTTACCGAGTTCGTAATTTTCCATCAGCATTACCCTCTTCCTTG
>CAYHFB010000390.1:0-4116 GCA_964355695.1 uncultured candidatus Brocadiaceae bacterium | reverse complement strand
AACTTAAAATCAGCAATAAACTGTTCATCAAGAAAACAAATGACAAGTAGCATGATCTCAAAGCCACGCTTTGCGTCTTCACAGTTAATTCTTCCAGTCTCACTTGATAATCTAGAAACTGGAAATTGCTCACGGTTCTGAACATGAACTGATTCGACATCGTGAAGAAGAACTTCGTTCTCATTGGGGAACGATTCGACAAGGGCGTAATACTCTTCGGGCATTGCATGTACTATGCGATTTCGGAAAGTGATAAACTCGGAAAAAAGTGAAGTGAGATGCTGAAAATCGTCCAGATTTGAATGAGCAAAATAGTCTATTAGGAGAATAAAACGATCATATACAGAAAGATTCCGTTTCCATTTCTGTTGTAACCACTTCTCTATGCCCCTCAATTTATGATCACGAAGTGTATCGAAGAATATGTAGTTAATGGTAGCCTCGATAGTTAGAAATGAGAAGACAGTGCTTTCGATTGATGCTTGAACTTCAACCCGGCAATGAGAAAAAGCATTAAGATCAGTTGATTTTTGAACACTGTTATTCTACCGAGCAATCTTGGCACGCTCAAGGGCGTCACGAGATGAGTTAAAGAAATTCTCGATTAAATTGAAAATAAGTGGAAGAATTTCGACATTGTTCATGATTTATTTTCACACAAATTTGTATTAGGCAACCCAATTATCATAATATTTTCTTCTTTGAGATGTAACATCAATACATCGACTAACTTCTGTCTAAGTTTATACATTTTAGAGAATATAATCAACACCATTTTCTTGTAAGTTTTTCTTTGTAGCCCAATAACAATTCGTGAAAAACCGTGTAATTCATGTCTCTTGTGGTTAAGCGCTTTTCGGTTGCGGTTGCGCTATACCTTCTGCCCTTCGTGCCAGTTGTTGAGTGAAGAGGCTCTTCGCTCTGATTTTTAATTTTGTCGAAATCATAAAAAAGGGCTTGCAATCTTCCTCGTTTTTGCTATATTTGCCCTCAAAGGTAATGAGGGATTTCTTATCGTCATACCCAACCGGAAAAGGTAACGTAATTATCAAACTCATGAAAGACAACTTAAATATGAAAACAGAGCCAATAAATACCGTTGATGCGCTTCTTGAAGAAAACCGTGTTTTTAAACCGGGTAGGTCTTTTTTGTCACAGGCAAACGTTAAGGACGCGGGGATTTACCAGGCCGCACAGAAAAACCCCAGGAAATACTGGGAAAATTGGGCAAAGAAGCTCGATTGGTTTCAAAAATGGAATAAAGTCCTTGAATGGAAACCGCCTTTTGCCAAATGGTTTATCGGGGGAAAACTGAACGCCTGCTACAACTGCGTTGACCGTCACGTTAAAGGCCCAAACAAAAATAAGGCCGCTTTTATTTGGGAAGGAGAGCCGGGCGAGCAGAGGATTTTAACTTACTGGGAGGTTTACCGTGAGGTCAATAAATTTGCAAATGCCTTGAAATCGCTGGGGGTTAAGAAGGGCGACCGCGTCGCTATTTACCTGCCGATGATCCCTGAAGCGATTATTTCCATGCTGGCGTGCGCGCGTATCGGCGCGATCCACACCGTTGTCTTTGGCGGATTTAGCGCGGAGGCATTGAAAGACAGGATCAACGACGCCCATGCAAAGGTGTTAATTACTGCCGATGGGGGTTACCGGCGCGGGTCTGTTGTACCGTTGAAGAACGTAGCGGACAAGGCGATTGAACAGTGCGCGTCTATCCACCACGTTGTTATTGTCAAACGCGCCAGTAATGAAATCCACGTCAAAGAGGGACGCGACCATTGGTACCACCGTTTGCTCCAGGAGGCAAAGCCGCATTGTGAGCCAGAACCGATGGATTCCGAGGATGTCTTGTTTACGCTTTACACGTCAGGCACAACCGGCAAACCCAAGGGGATCGTCCATACAACGGGCGGTTACATGACGGGTGTGTTGGCGACGACTAACATGGTTTTTGATTTAAAACCCGAAGACGTTTTCTGGTGCACGGCGGACGTTGGGTGGGTTACCGGACACAGTTATATTGTTTACGGCCCCATGGCGAACGGCGCGACACAGGTGATTTATGAAGGCGCGCCTGATTGGCCTGAGCGAGACCGCTTTTGGAAGCTTATTGAAAAATACGGCGTCACTGTTTTTTATACGGCGCCGACGGCGATCCGCGCGTTTATGAAATGGGGCACTGAGTGGCCGAAAAGCTGCGACCTTTCTTCTTTAAGGCTTTTGGGGAGCGTGGGCGAACCGATTAACCCGGAGGCGTGGATGTGGTACCATAAACACATTGGAGGCGAGCGATGCCCCGTGGTTGATACCTGGTGGCAGACGGAAACCGGCGCGATTATGATTGCGCCCCTACCGGGCATTACCCCAACCAAGCCCGGTTCGGCGACAAAACCCCTTCCCGGTATTGACGCAGTTGTTTTGAATGATGAAGGAGAAGAGGTTAAAACTGGCGGCGGATATTTGGCCATACAAAAGCCCTGGCCATCAATGCTCCGCGGCATTTACGGCGATCCCGAACGATTTGAAAAGACTTATTTCAGCAAATGGAAAAACGTTTACTTTCCGGCGGACGGCTGCAAGGTTGACGACGATGGATACTATTGGCTTCTGGGCCGCGTCGATGATATCATGCTGATCGCCGGTCACAACATTTCAACGATGGAGGTGGAGAGCGCGCTGGTAAGCCACCACTCGGTTGCCGAGTCCGCGGTTATTGGAATTACGGATGAGGTCAAAGGCCAGTCAATTGCGGCCTTTGTGACTTTAAAGGAAGGATACATGCCAGGCAAAGAAGTTGAAGAGATGTTGAAATCACACGTCGCACACATGATCGGCGCGATTGCGCGCCCAGGCAAGGTGCTTTTTGCCGAAGACCTTCCAAAAACGCGTAGCGGGAAAATCATGCGAAGGTTATTGCGCGACGTGGCCGAGGGGCGCGCGCTTGGGGACGTAACGACGTTGTCGGACTCCAGCGTTATCGAAAAACTGAAAAAACGATACGAAGAGGAAAGTTGAGACAATATAGCGTAGCCAAGCCGCAACCAAAAATTGATGAACAACACGGTCTAACCGAATTAGCAACATAGCCCCGGAGGGGCGGCCTGATACATGCTTTCAGAACTATACGGTTGTGTATTTGGCAAAATAACAGGCCGTCCCTTCGGGGCTTAAAGAAAAGCAAACAACCTTGTAGATGCAAGGCAGAATCCACCCGAAGAATGTTACGTTCAGGGTAGCGCAGGCGCCCCGTCTTCATTTGAAAAAACAGCAGGCGGGACGCATGCGCTACCCTGAACGCTCGCCGCACGCACTGGGCGATAAGCGATGGATGGATGGACGGACGAATTGAATGGATGTTTCTCTTCTTTTAGCACAACGGGGATTGTCGCTTCCTGATCAACCGTTGCCTAATGTTTATGCCACCGGACAAGCAGGTCTGTCATGCAGGCCTTTTTACATGATCCCTTGAATTTACTGGCTTGGCGGCTCGTATACCCCTCGAATTACGAAGGTTGGGTTAACCCGTATACCCCCATACGTGCTAAGTTAAGAAACCTGACACATCTTATTCTTACCCTCCCCTAATACCATCCTGCCGCCTATTTATTTCTTCCTTGACTTAATACGATGTTTTTAATACAATTTCCAAACTATTTGGTATTTTGGAAACGTTGGAAATTATTGACGTTTGTGGGGTTTGTGGTTGGCGAAAATCTAAAGCGCTTTTACAGCGATTAGGCGCAAAAAGCTTGCAAAGAGGCCATAAACGTCGTAAGTTCCGCAAACAACAACAAGATAGCGAAGTATCACAAGTGCCGTACATTTTGCAATATTAAGAATATTGCGCCAGTAGCTCAGCTGGATAGAGCATCGGATTTCTAATCCGACGGTCGAGGGTTCAAGTCCTTCCTGGCGCGCCAATAAAAAACAATATACTGTGGTGGGCGTAGCTCAGTTGGTTAGAGCATTAGACTGTGGCTCTAAGGGTCGCGGGTTCGAATCCCGTCGCTCACCCCATTTTTCTGTACGATGGCGAATTGCCGCTTCTTACCTGCAACAGGTACACCCTCTCAAAACCCCGGTTCACATAAGACATTACTTCTTTGT
>CAYHFB010000389.1:0-4118 GCA_964355695.1 uncultured candidatus Brocadiaceae bacterium | reverse complement strand
AGCAAAAACAAGGGTTTGGTGACATTTACTGGTTGCTTAACTTAACACGTATGGGTTCTTCCCCCGCTGGGGGGTGCTTCCAACCCCATAGCCGGCCATGAAGGTCGGCGTTACAAGTGCCGTCGCCGTCGGCGACGTAATTTGAGAATGTTTTACTTTTTCCCGAAAATGCGCTCAAATTCTTTTTGCATCAAAACGCCCATCCGGTCGTTATACTTCTTGTACTTCTCCACCAGTTCCCTGGCGTCATTTGCTAAGGTAGAGCCTCCCCCCCCGCCTTTTCCACCCGTTACAACCTCAAGGAGCTTCAGCCCCAGCGCCTTTTCAGTGGCCTTTATCTTTCCCCAGGCAGCCCGGTAGGACATGCCCAATTCCTTTGCCGCCGCGTTGATTGAACCCAGCCGGTCTACCGACTCAAGCAGCATCTTCCGCCCCTCGGCAAACGCCACACCGCCATTTTCCTCTAACCATATTTTGAACCGTATCTTCATGGTTTTGCATTATATCAATGGCGACATAACGATATCAAGCAAAAAGCCTTTGTTTTTTCTCCGTTTTTGTGAGTGGCGGCGCTGTTTGTTCAATATCTTCGTGAATTACATGCAAAGCGGCCTCAATGATTGTTATGCGCTCCGCTGTTGGAGATTTCCCGATATCTTCTCATATTTCTCCCTGTGTCATATATCCCCCTCGTTTTGCTCCGCAAATAGAGCACATTTTTCCCCGATAAAATGCGCTGGTAGGAAATTGTTTTTGACAATTAAGTGGTCAGTCCGGCAAAACAAAGAAAATTACCCATTTTTTTATTTTATTACCCCACCCCACCTACGAACTTCCCAGGATTACCAAGAATTAATTTTACGTTCATGTTGTGTTCATGTATGGTGTGATATGATTAATAAACAGGCAGGATGCCTGTGCCACCGCTACCGGAATTCCCGAATGCTTGTAGAAAAAAGGGGAATTCATGAAAGATGTGTTTTTCCCATCGTTAAAAATGCACAAAAGTATAATGATATTCATGGTTGATAAAAAACAAAAAAATGCAATAATTAATTGGTAGGGGAATCTTTAATACCTTCTGGCGTAAAACGAAATGTGCAGAAGATATGTTCCCATGAGATAATGTAAATCTAACTATGGAGGAATTAAAAATGGCAGAAGCAAAAGGATTGAACAAGCCGGTAAAGTTGAAAAAAGAGCTGGCAGCGTTTTTGGGAGAAAAAGAACTTCCCAGAACAGCAATTACCAAAAAACTATGGGACTATATTAAAGCGAATAAACTTCAGACAAAGACTGAAAATGGAAAGCCTGAGAACGCAGGCAAGTTCATTGTGGCTGATGCTAAATTGCTCCCGATCTTTAAAAACACAAAATCCAAAAGCAAATCAGGCAAGGTCACCGACCTTTCAAAGCTGAAAGCAGGCCAGACGGTCAACATGATGCAGATGGCCGCTATCGTCGGTGCAAACATAGAATGAGCTTGAAATGGCGGGACTGATACGGACCGTATAATCATTGCCAGAAGGAGAATGTGGTGAAAAAGGCAGTTATGACCGTGTTTTATTTAAAGACGACAATGAATGGAATTTGATTCTTGTGCAGTATTACAGGTTGTGGTGTTTTCACCAAAAGGCACGGTGAGAGTACGACAGGAAACGGGGTATTGAGGAATTTCGAAATGAGGCTTATTTTAAGTAGAGTACGCATCGCGTACCTTTTCAAACGCGACGCCGGAACGTCACGGGCTGCACCGTTCCCACGCAGTAGCGTAGGCACGATGCAGGTGTGTACCGCATCATGAAAGTCATCCTGACCGAAAAACCCTCAGTCGCCCGCGACATAGCCAAATGCCTGAGCATTAACAACAAACATGACGGTTATTTTGAGGGCAATGGCTATCAAATTACCTGGGCGTTCGGTCATCTGGTCGAATTGAAAGAACCGGATGAATATAACGCGGCATGGAAACGCTGGTCTATGGATACCCTACCCATCATTCCAGAAGAATTCGGCTTAAAAGCCAGGGGTGATGCCCAGGCTCAAAAACAGCTCAACACCATTAAACACTTGTTCAAAGCTGCCGACGAAATTATCTGCGCCACTGATGCTGGACGGGAAGGCGAGTTGATTTTCAGATACATTTTGTCCTGGACCGGGTGTTTACAAACACCGTTTAAACGCCTATGGATCAGTTCCTTAACCGACGATGCGATACGCAAAGGTTTTGCAGGGTTGCAGGAGGGACACGCTTACGACGGACTTTATCGCGCCGCCAAATGCCGCAGTGAATCGGACTGGATAGTCGGTTTAAATGCCACGCGGCTTTATACTATCAAGTTTGGTCAGCAAGGCAACTTGTGGACAATAGGCCGGGTGCAAACGCCGGTATTGGCGCTTATTGTGCAAAAAGATTTGGAGATTGCAGGTTTTACGCCCAAGGAGTTTTGGGAATTGCACACCCTGTACCGGGACGCCGATTTCCAATATGCCGGCGGGCGATTTGACAACAAAGCGGATGCAGAAGCTTTGTTAAGCCAAATCACAGGACAGGATTTTCAGATTTCCGATATCAAAGGTAAGCGGGAGTTGATCAACCCGCCGTTATTGTACGATTTGACCGATCTGCAAAAAGACATGAGTATCCGCCACGGCCTTACTGCCGATCAAACCTTAACCTGCACCCAGCAGTTATATGAGAAAAAACACGTCACCTATCCGCGTACCGACAGCCGTTTTTTAACGAACGACATGAAGCCGGAGATGAAGCCCTTATTGACAAAATTAAAGACTCATTTTGGGACTGCTTGCGAGCCGCTCAATCTTGATAAACTGGCGCTGAGCAGTCGCATTTTTAATGACGCCAAAGTAGCCGACCACCATGCCATCATACCCACAACCACATTGCCGGGTTCGCTGTTGGGTGATGAATCATTGGTCTACGAAGCAATTGTCCTGCGTTTTATTTCGGCGTTTTATCCGCCCTGCATCAAGCAAATCACTACCGTTCTGGGCAGCGTCGGTAAGGAAACGGCAACCGAATCCATCGTAAACTTTAAAACCACCGGCACGATTATAGAATCGCCCGGCTGGCAGGTATTGTATAAAAACGAGGTGTCAAGCCAGTCCGCTAAAGAGCCAAAAATCCTGCCCAATTTTGTACAAGGCGAAACAGGCTTGCACCAGCCGTCGATTAATCAGGGAAAAACCACACCGCCCAAGCCATATAATGATGCCAGCTTGCTGAGCATGATGGAATCCGCCGGTAAAACCTGCGACGACGAACAGATCAAAGAAGCGTTAAAAGAAAAAGGCCTGGGCACACCGGCAACCAGGGCCTCGATTATTGAGGTGTTAATCAAACGGAACTACATCCAGCGACAAAAAAAGAACCTGCTCAGCACCGAATCGGGACGACATCTTATCTCCATCATCGCCGACGACAGGCTGAAATCCGCGGCGATGACCGGCGAATGGGAGGCTAAGCTCAAAAAAATAGAACGCAACGATTACAACCCTGATCAGTTCATGGCAGAAATCATCCAATTTACCCAGAAAATCAAAGATGTGTCAGACCAACCGCTTTACGATCAAAGCCGATTGGGCGACTGTCCGTTGTGCCGACATCCCGTTATAGAAGGCAGAAAAGGCTACGGTTGCAGTGACTGGAAAGCCGGTTGCAAATTTGTATTATGGAAACAAGTGTATGGTGTGCCGGTCACCAGGGACATGGCCTGCCAATTACTACAAAATACCCGAACCCTGCACTGTTATGCCGTCAAGCAAAATGATGACGTGTTTAATGCCCAACTGACCCTCAATAAACAGGGTGAAACAGCTTATATCAAAGCCGCTTCGGGGCAGCGGACTGTTGTAAAAGAAGCCATTGCCGATTGCCCACGGTGTAACGGCAAAATCATTGAAACAGAAAAAGCCTATGGCTGTAGCGAATGGCGCGCTGGCTGCAAAATGGTAATCTGGAAAACCGTCGCGCACAAGAAAATCACCGCAGCTATGGCTAAAAGATTACTAAGCAACGGAGAGACCGGGGTGCTAAAAGGCTTTAAATCCAGTAAAGGCACTGAGTTTGAAGCCAACTTGAAACTGGTTGAAGGTAA
>CAYHFB010000388.1:0-4119 GCA_964355695.1 uncultured candidatus Brocadiaceae bacterium | reverse complement strand
GCAGTGGGTCGAGCCAACATTTGAGCGTATTGCCTTGTGTGAGGCACTTTCTGGGGCAATTAATAGTAATGACGGAGCCTACAGCGGTTCTTAGTTATAAGGTTGACTTGAACAATGCAAAACCCAACAACGACCGTTCGCAGCATTCAAAACAAAGGTTAGGTTTCGCCCAATACCCCAACCGGCACGGCGACCCGGCTATGAACAGCAAACCTTTAACTATTAGTGCTTACAATAGACAAGCGATAAAAATTTAAGTTATTGGATTTTTCAGGAATGTTTAAAGTCTTTTACGATGGATATGTATTTTACCGTCAGCGGCAAGGAGGAATAAACAACGTTTTCAGAGAAATCTTTAAACGAATAAATAACCATTCTGATCTTGTGTGTGCTGTTACTTTCCCATCCAGCAATAAATGCGATGACATCCACTGTATAAAGAAGTTTATCATCCCTAAAATAAGACCCGGTAGATATTTCCCATATTTTTGGAAAATCGTTAATGAACTTTATATGAAGAACTTTAACCCAAATATATTTCACAGCACGTTTTATACAGAACCGATATTTGATAGAAGGATGAAGAAGGTTTTGACAATACACGATATGGTGCATGAGATTTATAATAGTGGTTTTAACACAAAAAATAAATGCTTTGTTCAACTCAAAAAAAAATTAGCATACGAAGCGGATGCCATTATTTGTGTTTCAGAGTCAACTAAACAGGACGTATTAAAATATTACAAAATTGACCCATCTCGAATATTTGTCATTCACAACTCCTGTGATGAGCTTTTTAAAGAATCTGTCTCAGATATGGAACGAAGGGCGTTCAGTAAAAAGTTTAATTTATTTAACCCATACATTCTTTATGTCGGCCGAATAAAGGGGTATAAAAATTTTGATCTATTACTGGATGTTTATACTTCATCAAGCGAGATAAGCTCTAATAGGGATTTGGTAATAATAACTTCTGATACATATTCCCCCGAACAAATAAAAAAAATATCCAGGTATAGCTCAAAAATAAAACAATTTCATGATTTACCAGCACATGAATTAAAGATGTTTTATAGTTGTGCCGATTTGTTTGCATACCCTTCTAAGTACGAAGGCTTTGGTATCCCTGTTTTAGAGGCTATGGCATGTGGAATTCCTGTGATAGCAAGTAGGATTTCATCAATTCATGAGGTTGGGGGTAATGCCGCGCTTTACTTTAATCCACATTCGCATGAAGACCTGCTGGCTAAGATTACGAAAGTAATGAATGACAAGGAGTTAAGAAAGACATTGATTAATCGGGGATATGAAAATATTAAAAGGTTTTCATGGGATCAGAGTGTTAATAAATTAGTAGAAGTTTACAAAACGTTACTCATACAATGAAAACTCCATCCGTACCCCAAGACCAACCACTGATTTCTGTCATAATGTCCGCATATAACACCGAAAGGTATGTCTCCGACGCAATCAGATCGATCCTGGCACAGACCTATACCCACTTCGAGTTCATTATCCTTGATGGAGGCTCAATTGATGGCACAGCACGTATCGTACGCGAGTTTGCGGCTCAAGACGCCCGCATCCGCCCATTCTTTCTGCCTGAATGCAACCAAGCACACGCCCTCAACGTCGGCTTGGCAAAGGTTCAGGGCGAATGGGTCGCCTTTATGGAATCAGACGATATTGCACTGCCGGAACGATTGGCCGCGCAAATGGATTGGCTCCGCCGGACGGGTGTGGATATCTGCGGCAGTCTGGCAAAGCGGTTTGATCAGGAGAATAGTATTCTTTGGTTTCCAGAAATGCACGAAGCCATTCGTTACGAACTGTTATTTCGTTGCGCGCTACTGCCGCCAACGGTGTTGATGCGCGCAGACATTTTCAAATCTCACCTTTTTAATGAACAGACAGTCTTTCTGGATTATGAACTGTGGACAAAGCTTGTCCCGCGTTATAGAATGGGTAACGCGCAACAGATTCTGGTAAAATACCGCAGACATCCTCAACAGACTACCGTGCTAAAAAAGAACCAGGTTTACAGTGATCTATGCAAATTTCGCCGGCCTTATTTCCACAAACTGTTTCCGCAGGCTTCAGCCGATGATTACACGGCAATCGAACTGGCTGCCGAAAAGAAATCGGCTTCAAGTCTGGCAGAATTGGCGCTTGCAGGCAAGTGGTTGGCGCGTCTGGCACAGACGCCGGACAATTTTTTACGCGAACGCATGGCGGGGCGCTGGCTGGCAACAAGCCAAAGGTCGGCACACCTTGGACCAGCATGTTATCGCCTATACCGGCAGATTTTGCCAGAGTTTGACCTCTCCGCCGGCAAGGGATCGTTCAAATTGCGGTCGATGTGCGCTTTGCGGCTCGGCTCCGACTCCTGGGTTTACAAAATACTCACATCAGCGAAACGATTCCTTTCGGTAAACATACGTAACCGGGTAGAGCAAAGAAGGGGGATATCTGATCTCATGTAGTTTTTAACAGAAGTACCGATAATATCCGGCAACCAACAGAAATCGCCCGTTCACGGGGGATGGATTCGAGAAGCATGATGTGGCTTTACAACGCAACTCATTTGTCATCATTAAGCATCCTATCACCCCAATATCACGGCTCACGATGGAGATGTGAAACAGCCACCATGATAATTGTGTCTTCATCAACACCATAAATAAGGCCATAAGGGAATTTTGAAAGCAGGCAACGTCTAAGTTTAGGCTCAATCTCCGGACTTGACAATGGATAACACACTATCATTTTTACAGCCCTGTCTAAATCATCAAGAAATTGCATACCCAGACCGAAAGACTGGGAATCGTACCATACGACTGCGTCATCAACCTCTGATTGTGCTGGTTTTAGAAAACGAATTTTTCATCTTATGCGATGTTTTTCCATCACCATTTCATAAGAAACGGTCTCTCATTTTCCAGACTTGTACGCCTGCCAACGATACCTGGCTTCTTCAGCCCAGATACGGTCTATTTCCGGGTCTGGTCTGTCGAGTTGCATGAGGATTGAATCGATCAGTTTCAGTTTCTCGGTATCCGGCAAAGACCGTATTTTCGCCTCAAGTTCTTTGTTAATCGCTGCCATAGCCTTTTTTTTTTCTTAACCCCTTGGATTATAACCGGTAATATTTGAAAACTATCTCAGTCACGTAGAACGGAAACATTCTATCCTGTAGAGGGGTATAAGAAAAGTTTTAATTTAGCACAAGATATAACTTTTGCACCTTCTTTCTTACCTCTTCTGTCAGTACATGGGCAGACCTTGCTTTCGCTTGACGGAAAAATACTTTCGCCCCATAGTTCCTGAGACGTTTTGCATACCGTTTTACCCTGATTGCCGAAATGCCAAAGGCTCTTACTATTTCTTTTTGCTTCACATTGCCGTTTATCACTAATTGGCTTGTGATAAATCGAAACAATTCCTGGTCGTTTTCGTCATGACTAAACACTGGCAGGAGTCCGTGAATATAATAGATTCGGCCATCTATCTTTTCAACGCCTGCTTAGTTGTTTATGTGTTTGCACTCTGGTGGAAATATTGGCAATACTAACGGTGGCATGAATATACCCCTCCATTCGTGTGGGAAAAAGGTGTCACACCATTTTTCCCACAGAAAATCACGGGCTTTCTTGCTCTGTTGTTCGCATCTGCATATATCTGTTGTGCTTGGGATGTTTTTGGCGCGGGTGGCACTTCCAGAGTTCTGATACTCTTCCACTGCGGCGGACTAAACTTGTATCCGGAAATATGCTAATGAAAAACCACACCCTAATTCCGGTAGAACCCGCAAATCCGTGATTAGGTTACTGCAGCGTTTATGCGAGGCAGGGTTCGTGCAGGTGGGCAATGTTCCGATTGGTTAGTTACTGGCGGCATCCTGGAATCTGGGATCATGGTAGGCCGGTATCTGCGCTGGTTTGAGGCGGTAGGCTAGTTCGCTAATACGAAGGCAAAAGAAATGAATTACTAATAACAGATGCTTTTGATTATATTCAAGCGGATATTAAAACATGGCTCTCGTAGCCTTTTTGCTATTAACCCCAGCCTTCAGGCTGGGGTCCACGGCACCCACGGAAATGGGCTTTAGCCCTGATGGTA
>CAYHFB010000387.1:0-4121 GCA_964355695.1 uncultured candidatus Brocadiaceae bacterium | reverse complement strand
TAGCAGAAACAAGGGTTTTGTGGTAATTATGGATTTCTAAACTTAACACCTATGGGGCGTAGCCCGACTGGAGTTAGCCATACTCAGCACCTTTTTACATGGAATTTCTCATGAGTCACACCTTGGGCGCGTGGGAACGAGTCGAAAAGGACACGGGCACCGTGTCCCTACATTGAAA
This sequence comes from uncultured candidatus Brocadiaceae bacterium, assembly GCA_964355695.1. Lineage (GTDB taxonomy): Bacteria > Planctomycetota > Brocadiia > Brocadiales > Brocadiaceae > JACVXV01. The sequence continues at coordinate 3,943 of CAYHFB010000387.1, read as the reverse complement.
TTCCTATACATTAAATTAGGGTTACGGCGGCTTATAGAGATTGTTGGTTCGGGGAAGAAATGACCTTATTCCTCCCCGATTCCTTTGCGATGTAAAGATGCTTGTCTGCAATAGCCACCATTTCAGCCGGGGTGACTGAGTTGTCGGGCGTTATTGCGTGCACGCCACAGCTAACCGTGACGCGGCCGAGTGGGTGGCCGCTGTGTGGTATTGCCAGTTGTTCCACCGCCGCCCGGAAAGATTCGGCGATTTGATGCGCGCCGTCAAGGGTGGTGTTGCTTAAGATTCCGATAAATTCCTCGCCGCCGTATCTGGCGGCCAGATCACCGGGACGGTTGAGGAGTGAATTCAATACATTTGCTATGTTAACCAGGCAATCATCGCCGGATGGATGACCGTAAAAGTCATTGTACCGTTTGAAAAAGTCCACATCGGCCATGATGACCGCCAGCGGGGATTTTTCACGAAGGCTTCGTCGCCACTCCAGGTCGAGAAACGCGTTGAAATTCCGCCGGTTTGAAATGCCGGTGAGGGAGTCATGGTTGGACAGCTTTATTAATTGGTCCTGCAACCGCTTTATCTTCAGGTGGACGTTTACCCTTAATTTTGTGATTGCGGGATTTATCGGTTTTGAGATGTAATCAACCGCGCCCAGTTCGAGTCCCCGCATCTCTCCGTCTTCTAGTCCCATGGCCGTGACGAAGATTACCGGGATTAAAGACGTCTTTTCGTCCTTTTTTAACGCCTGGCAAACCTCATAGCCGTCCATTTCCGGCATTCTCACGTCGAGCAATATCAAATCCGGCATGTCGGCGCTGCGGGCTATTTTTAGCGCCCCGGCACCGCTTGTCGCTACCCTTACCCGGTGGTCGTTTTCGAGGGTATTCACGAGAATCTGGAGGTTTATCGGTTCGTCGTCCACGATAAGGATAAGCGGTTTTTGTGTCGTGTCCGTTTTCATAAAGGCAACCTTACGTTGAGCTTTGACGCTATATCCCGCAGGACGCCCATCGCGCCGTCAAAATTGAATTTATCCATAGCGTCGCCAAGTTTTGTGATTAGTTCCTTGTCTATACGTGTTCCAATCCGTGACGTCAAATCTTCACGCCACCCGCGCGGACAGACTTCCTGGTTGTTAATATATGAGGCAAGTTTGCCGAGTCTGCTTTCTATGTCTTTTGGGTCGTAATCCTCAGTCTGATTGCCGGCTGCCTTCGGTTTTACAATCGTCTCGCCTATGAACTTCGCGGCATCCGCGAACATAAGATTGAGCTTGGCAAGAGGAGGCGGAAAAGCGCCGCGCTTGACTTTGTCTTCCAATCTCGCGGCCTCCATTGATATTCCTTCTAACCCAATCGTACCCGAAGCGCCTTTCAATTTATGCAATAACGCGGCCGTGCCGCTCTTGTCGCCCGACTTGGCAAACGTCTCAAGGCCGACAGAGAACTCGGAATATTCGCTAACAAATGAGTGCAACAATTTGCACAACAATTCCTTGTTGCCGCCAACCCGTCTGAGTGCCGTCTCAAAGTCAAAACCGGGACGGTTGGCCGGGATTGTATAATCGCCTGATGCAGCAGAAGCCGTTTGCGGCATATCCGTGGGCACAATTCCCGTTGGCTTCACCCATTTTAACAGCGCCTCCACCAGCCGTTCGGGGAGCATCGGTTTGGCTACATGGTCAACCATGCCGGACTCGTAACATTTCTTTTTTTCCGCGGGCATAACGGCGGCGGACATCGCAATGATGGGCATGTGTCTACAGGACGGCTTGGCCAGGATTCGGGCGGTGGTTTCGTATCCATCCATTTCGGGCATTTGGATGTCCATAAGAATACCGTCGAAAACCTCCTTTTCCACCAGTCTCAAAGCCTCATTGCCGCTTTTGGCAATAACCACTTTCAACCCGATTTTAGCAAGTAACTCAGACGCAACTTGTTGGTTGATCTCGTTATCTTCAACGAGCAGCACTCGCGCGCCAAAGATGGGTTTGGCGATCTGCCTGATATCTACTTCAACCGTAGCGGTCCCCAAAAACCGTCCGTCGCCTGGTTGTTGCAGGCGCAATATCGTGTTGTAAAGACCGGAGGCGCTAACTGGCTTGATAAGCGCGGCGTCCAGTTTAATGGACTCCGCATGGGACATCAGGTCGTCCTTACTGTAGGCCGTGACCATTATCACGATGGGGGCGACGGCCAACTGCCCCTTTGTGGTTTTTTCACGGACTTTCAACGTCATGTCAAGCCCGGACATGCCTGGCATTTTCCAGTCAATTACAAGAAGCTGGAAAGGTTTCCCGCTCTGGTTGGCCTGCTCAAGCTGGCGCAATCCTTCCTCCCCGGACGAACAGGTAGTAACGTCGAAGCTCCAACCGACGAGAATGCCCTTCAATGTTTCCAGTGAGGTGTTGCTGTCGTCAACCACCAGTGTTTTCATCGTCACTAATTCCGCATAATCTTTTTTCACGCGGAGGGTTGTGTCCAGACCAAACTTCAACGTGAAAACGAACGCGCTTCCTTTACCGAGCTGGCTTGAGGCCGAAATATCTCCTCCCATTAAATTGACAAGTTTTTTGCTGATGGACAACCCCAGCCCGGTTCCGCCGTATTTTTTACTGGTGGAGCTATCCGCCTGATGGAACGGGGTGAATAGTTTTTTTATCTGCTCCCCGGATAAACCGATGCCGGTGTCTTTAACGGTAAATCTTAGGCCGCACGATGCCTCCCATTTATTAATAATTTCGACCTTGAGATCGATTTCTCCTTTGTCGGTAAATTTAACCGCGTTGCCGATTATATTGTTAAGCACCTGGCTTAGCCTGAGCGAATCACCGACGACCGTGGTGGGGACGTCATTGCCTATATCGCAAAACAACTCCAACCCTTTTTCCTCGGCGCGCACCATAAACAGATTCAACGCGTTATGCAAGGTCACTTCAAGTAAAAACGGGTCATTATTGATAGTAAGGCCGCCTGCTTCCATCTTGGAGAAATCAAGGATGTCATTTAGGACGTTAAGAAGCGCCGTGGAGGAGGATAAGACCTTCTTTAAATAATCCTTCTGTTTCGGGCTCAGGTCCGTATCCAGCGCCAGCCGTGTAAGGCCAATGATGCCGTTCATTGGAGTGCGTATTTCGTGGCTCATGCCGGCAAGGAACTCGCTCTTGGATTGTGTCGCCAGTTCGGCTTCTACTCTGGCTTTGTTCGCTCTACGGAACGCAAGATACAACATTACCACCGCAATGAGGAATGAAATTCCGATGGAACCGTTTGACATGATTTTCTTTGTTACGTACTCCCGCTGGCGAACGTCCAGAAGTGTCACATCTTCGTTCTTCATCTCATTAAGCACCATGAGGATTTGGTCGTCCAACTGGTTGGCCTCGGCAATAAGTCCTTTTATCGCTTCAGATTTTGTGGCCCGATGCTTGCGCAATTTTACTTTCTCTTTGGCGACCTCAAACCGCCTGGTTGCGAGCGGTAATAAAGAAGCGACCCTGTTCTGCTGACGAGGATTATCCGCAGTGAGTTGGCCTGTTTTCGCAATATCCGCAAGGAATTGCTGCTGATCATTTTCCATCTTCGCGGCGTAGCGGTCGTCTGCGTTTACCAAAAACCCTCTGACGTCCATCCCGTATTCCTCCATCTCCGCCCTTGCGGCTTCGATGCTTAACTCCACCTGGTAGGTGTGCTCAACCCAACTTAACGCGTCGTTGCTTTGTTGCAGCCCGTAAATAACCGCAATACCTAATATCACCAACATAACAACCGCGAATATAAGCCAAATGCTGCCGGCTTTATCCGTCTTACGGGAACTTTTATCTATCAGACGACCTTGAGATTTTATTGACATACGATAACTCCATTATGGTTTGACAGTTTAATTAGTCCTTCGGCGGCTTTTTCGCCACTAAGACACGAAGCCACAAAGAAATACCTTGGTG
>CAYHFB010000386.1:0-4150 GCA_964355695.1 uncultured candidatus Brocadiaceae bacterium | reverse complement strand
AAAAAGCGGAGGAACGAAAAGATGTGTATAAACCTGTGGGCGTTGCCCTGGGCTAAGCTATTTCGCCCCTTCAGGGCTAACAAAAACAAGGGTTTGCTGGTAATCATAGGTTTCTTAACTTAACACCTATGGGGTAATTCCCGGCTATCAGACTCAAATAATCTGAGACTTATTGGGCGTTTTAGGATTGTTTACTCTGGGACTTAGCAAGTGAGAAAGACAACCGCAAGCTGCAATTGCTGGAATTTTTGGTTTTGTGCATATACTACCAACGGGCATGATTTGAACTTTTGAAAGTGTCGCAAAATGCCAGAAAACCATTGAATCTGGTTGGTTTTTGGTCTTTATGGAATGTTCTGTTTATGCCCGTTGACAGTATGATTGCGTGCAGGGGTAAGCGTGTTATATAAAAAGTTTGACAGTCCCCATTAAGTTAGTATAATGACTGAGACTCAATGTCAACTAATGATTTTGTTTAAGATTTGCGTTTACCAGATAATTTTCAACTTGAGAATGGGATTGCTTACATGTCCACAGCAGAAATAAATACCGATAGGATAGCCCTTGTGGGGAATCCTAACGTGGGGAAGAGTGTTATATTTGGTTTGTTAACGGGGAAATACGTTACGGTGTCAAACTACCCTGGAACGACGGTAGAGGTCTCCAAGGGTGTTTGTAAGGGGCTTAGCGGCAGGGTTGAGGTGGTGGATACGCCGGGGTCGAATAGTCTGATTCCCCTTTCTGAGGATGAGCGGGTTGCAAGGGACTTGCTGTTGGAGGAAGGTAAAAAGCGCGTTGTTCAGGTAGCAGACGCAAAGAATCTTCGGCGCGGGCTGCTTATTACTACGCAGCTTGCGGAGATGGGGCTACCGGCTGTTCTGGTGTTGAATATGTGGGATGAACTACTCGACAGGGGTATGGATGTTGATGTAAATGTGTTGCAAAAGTTGTTGAACATCCCCGTCATAAAAGCGATTGCTACGCACAGGGTGGGGATTAGCGCACTGCTTTCCTCGTTGCCATCCGCCACGGTTCCCGGCCTTCGCATTGATTATGGGGAGTTTATTGAAGATGGCATTACAAAGGTAGAAGCGTTGTTGAGTGGGGAAGCCACGGTAAATAAACGCGCCCTGGCCATCATGCTTCTATCGGGGGACGAAGCACTTGAGGATAAGCTGAAGGACACGCTTTTGAGGGATTCCCTGGGGAAAATCAAACCCATTCGTGAATCAGTTCAAGGGCATTTCAGTAATCCCGTGAGCTATGTAGTCAATATCAAACGGGCGTCTTTTGTCGATGCGATGGTTGAAAAAGTTACTATGGCGCGGACGAAGGAAAAAACCACCAGTCCCTTTCTTCGCGGACTCTTTTTCTTCTTCCTAACGCCGGTAGCCACTTTTTTAATGGGATACAAGCTCATGGAATTGCTCATGGGTTTTGTTTGGATGCTGCCTCCAGGCGACGTCTGGACGATCATCACGCCGTATATCAGCGGGGGAATAATGTCACTGTCTTTTACCCTTTACTTGTATCGCAAAGAATACAGGGCAATAAGTACAATATCTTCGGCGCTGGGGAGCATTACCATGCATCCCATAGCGGCGTTTCCCATACTGATTATCATTTTGTGGATTGTCTATAAACTGGTAGGAGAGCTTGGGGCGGGGACGTGTGTTTCATTTTTTGAGCATAAGGTGTTCGGCAATTCATTACACCCGTCGGGTGGTTTTGATATCTATTTCTACGTGCCTTACCTGGAGAAGGTGTTTCCCATCACCCACGTGAATTTTCAGGGATTTAACTATTATTTGGGACTGCTTGCCCAGAAGGTAGTGAGTAGCGACAGTATTGTGTTTCAATTGTTTTTGAATGACCAGTCCGGGTTGATTCAGGTTGGGCTTACCTACGCGATTGCCATCGTTTTCCCCATCGTCGGGTTTTTCTTCCTGGCGTTTGGCCTCATGGAAGACAGCGGCTATCTTCCGCGTCTGGCGGTAATGGTGGATAAGGTGTTCAAGCAAATAGGGCTGAACGGGAAGGCGATTCTTCCGATGGTGTTGGGCCTGGGCTGTGACACGATGGCAACCTTGACGACCCGTATCCTCAATACCAGAAAAGAGCGGATCATTGCGACACTGCTCCTGGCATTGGCCATTCCGTGTTCGGCGCAGCTTGGGGTTATTGCCGGCGTGATGAGTAAGGTGCCGGGGATTTACTTTGCCATGTACGTCTTTGTTATATTCATACAGCTTCTTCTGGTAGGGTATTTATCGGCGAAGATCATACCCGGCAAACCTTCGGATTTCCTTATGGAGATGCCCCCGTTCCGCATACCAAAGTTGTCGAATATCTTCATCAAGACCATTTATCGCATCCAATGGTTTTTAAAAGAAGCGGTTCCGCTGTTTATGATCGGCACCCTGGCGCTGTTTGTGGCAACCAAGCTGGGGGTGCTGGCGATTGTGGAAAGGGTATGCGCACCAGTTACCAGGGACTTTCTGGGTTTGCCCGTAGAGACAACGCACGGCTTCATTCTCGGGTTTTTAAGACGGGATTACGGCGCGGTAAGTATCTTCAGGACGCTTGAAGAAAAGGGGGGGAGCGCGGGTATCGACCCTAAGCAGTTGCTGGTTTCCCTGGTGGTTATTACCTTGTTTATTCCATGCCTGGCCAATTTCTTTGTGATGATCAAAGAGCAGGGGATGAAAAACGCCTTTCTGATGTTTGCGTTCATATTGCCCTACTCAGTGCTTGTCGGCGGCATAGTAAGGGTTGTTTTGCAGTTGTTTTAACGGATGGAAATACGAGGGGCGGTAGTATCCATTATTAATAGGGTTGCAGAGGTTCGCGTGATTAAGGAAAAGGCGGCGTGTGGGGATTGTTCCGCCTGTCCTACAAAGGCGGGTGTTAGCGACATCATGAAGGTTTCCGTAGCCGCGGGGCTTCAGGTAGGGCAAAAGGTCGTCCTCCGGGACACAAAAAATTGGTTCGTGAGAAACAAGATTACGCTTGTATTGATTGCCTTTGTGGCAGGCGTTATCATAAGTGAATTAATGTCACTGATAACGCCTTTCGGTGTTTACAGAAATGATGCGGACGTATTTGGCGGTTGCTTATTGACAACGATTGTATTGGCTGTTTTATGGACGAAGAGGCCACGATATCCTTTTCGGATAACGAGCATTGAAAGAGGAGATAATCACACATGACGGACCAAAATCTGGATGAAGTCCTGGAATTGGTATGGACGCTGGAAGAAGCTCATGGAAAAGCGGACAAGGGCGTTTTAATTGAAAAGGTAGAAATTCCGAACCCTGAAGAGACGTTGAACCGGTTAATTCAGGATGGCTATGTAAAACTAGTGGACACGCACGTTGAGTTTACCAAAAAAGGCAAAGCTGATGCGCGGTTAATCATCAGAAGGCACCGGCTTGCAGAAAGACTGCTCAACGACGTTTTAGAGGTAAAAGATGGCGCGATGGACACCAACGCGTGCAAGTTTGAGCATTTCCTGGATGAAGAAGTCACGACGAGTATTTGCACCTTGTTGGGACATCCCACAAGCTGTCCGCACGGAAAGGCCATACCTCCGGGCAATTGCTGCGAAAAGACCAAGCAGGAGATAAAGCCCGTTGTCGTGCCGTTGACGGAATTGAGATCGGGGGACGTGGCGAAGATATCCTACATAGCAACCAAATATCATGAAAGGCTGGATCGGCTCTCCTCCATGGGCTTGTTGCCCGGCGTTCAAATCCGCCTGCACCAAAGGCAACCTACCTACATTATCCAAATGGGCGAAACGCAGATTGCCCTGGATACCGCCATCGCACGTGACATTTACGTGCGCCTTGCTTAATCACTACTTACGGGAAACAATAGGGGGTTGCAGATTGTGGTAAATATGTTATAATACCGCCTATTGTGGATAGTTAAAAGTGTCTCTCGTTACTCACGCTCCCGCTTGGGAGCGTGCTGGTACCGGAAGCTCCTGCTTCATTTTCGGTTGGGTAGTGATAACCGTATTAAGTTCCTGAGAAATCGAATATTGGATATCGAACAAGGAATAACGAATGTAGAAGGGTAGCGAGAGAAATTTAATTTGCAAACTTTATTATTCGAAATTTCTAGTGAGGTATGCGTGATTGCATAT
>CAYHFB010000385.1:0-4156 GCA_964355695.1 uncultured candidatus Brocadiaceae bacterium | reverse complement strand
GTGCAGGGCGTTCCCAATCATTTGAGAAATATCAAGACAAGGATAGACCACTCGATTTTAGCTTTTTAAAAACCAAAACGACGGTGTCTGCCTGTTTTCAATTTTAAGGGTTTTTCAACAGAGTCATCGTGTAAGTGTTTGTTTTGACGATAGAACATTATCTATTCGTATATCAATTTCAAGAGCAATGCATCAAATACATAAAAGGCTTCAGAACCATAGATTTCACAGATTTTTGGTTATCAATTTCATAGATTTTCTGTTAGAGTTCACTACCTGATCAGTATTAATCCTTACCATGCCAGAGGTAGAGAACATGAACCCAAGCCTTGCTACGGACACAAAAGCAGTTATCGACCGCCTACCACACATCATTTCAACCTTTCCCGTTCCAGACGCCTTCCATCAGATAACAGAAGAACTAAGATCTGTTTTTCATTTTGATCGGCTGAGCCTCACGCTTATATGCGAAGACAAAAAATCCGCCATTGTTGAATTCCTTTATTCCACCGATAGCAATTCCCACCTACCGGCAGGGTCCGTCCAGCCATTGAACAGCAGCGATTTCGGAGAAGTCCTCAGCACGGCCAATCCGGTCTTTGTTCACGACACGTCCAAAGGACGGTGCGACACCGATGCGTTGTTGCTTAAGGATGGTATAGGCTCCAGGGTGTCTTTGCCGTTGTTCTATGGTGGTGAGGTTATTGGGGTCTGTTGCATGGGGAGCCGCCAGGCGGCGCACTTTTCAGAAGGTATGATGTGCCACTGGAAGGAAATCGCCCCTTTTGTTTCAATGGCGGCGAAAAATGCCCATCTCACACGGAAACTGAAGGAATCTGCTGGTATCCTCGCCGTGGAAACCGCTGAACGTACGCGGATAGAGGAATCCCTTTGCAAGCTGTCCCTCACCGTAGAGCAAAGCCCCTGCGCCATCATTATTACCGATACGAAGGGGGCCATTGAATATGTGAATCCAAAATTTACGCAGGTAACCGGTTATTCTGCCGCTGAGGTTGCCGGGAAAAACCCGCGCATCTTAAAATTGGGTGAAAAAACACCGGAAGATTACCGGCAATTGTGGGAAACGATTACTTCCGGCAAAGAATGGAGGGGGGAGCTTCACAACAAGAAAAAGGATGGTGATCTCTATTGGGCATCAGCGTGCCTATCGCCGGTAAAGAATGCCGAAGGCGTCATCACCCACTTCATTGGGATACAGGAAGACATCACGGCGCGGAAACACATGGAAGAAGAGTTGAAGAGCCTGAATGAGATGCTGAAGCAACAGTCGTCAGATCGCGCCGTGCAGTTGATGGAAAGCGAGGAGAAGTTCAGAAAGATAAGCGCCTCGGCAAACGATGCGATTATCATGCTGGACGATGACGAGCGGATTTCATATTGGAACGCGGCCGCTGAAAAAATATTTAGTTACTCAAAAGAAGAGGCGGTGGGGAAAAGCCTGCACACGCTCATCATCCCCGTAGTCTTCCGTAACCGCCATCTGGAAGGGTTTAAAGAATTTCAAATTTCCGGGCAAGGTCCCGTTATCGGGAAAACGGTAGAACTGGCCGCACTCAGAAGAAACGGTGAAGAGTTCCCCATTGAGCTTTCACTCTCCGGAGTCCAAATAAAGGGCAAGTGGAACGCGATAGGGATAATACGGGACATCACCGAACGTAAAATGCTCAACGCGCGATTGCTTGCAGAGATTGAAGGAAGAAAGAAGGTACAGGAAAGGCTCAAACAGTTGGTAAAGGAATTGGAACGCTCTAACGCCGAATTGCAACAGTTTGCCTACGTTGCCTCGCATGACCTGCAGGAGCCGCTACGCATGGTTTCCAGCTACACACAACTACTCGGACGGCGTTACAAAGGCAAGCTGGATGCGGATGCGGACGAATTCATTGCCTTTGCGGTCAATGGGGCGGCCAGGATGCAGATGCTTATTAATGACCTGCTGGAATACTCACGCGTTGGCACAAAGGTCAAGGCGTTTGAAAAGGTTAATTGCCTGAACGTATTTGACCATGCCGTTTCCAATTTGAGGCTTGCCATTGAAGAATGCGGCGCCGTGATAACCCATGACGCCTTTCCCACGGTAATGGCCGATACCCTTCAATTCACCCAGTTGTTTCAAAACCTCCTGGGTAATGCAATCAAGTTTCGCGGCAAAGAGTCCCCCCGCATTCACATTTCCGTTGCGCAAAAGGAGGGGGAATGGTTATTTTCCATCCGCGATAACGGCATCGGCATTGACCCACAATACGTCGATAGAATATTTGTTATTTTCCAGCGTTTACACAGTAAGGAGGAATATCCGGGATCCGGGATCGGCCTTGCAATCTGTAAAAAAATCGTGGAACTGCACGGAGGGATCATTTGGGTAGAGTCGGAACAGGGGAAAGGGGCAACGTTTCATTTTACCATTCCCGTGATAAATGCTGTTTAATATAATACGTAGGGGTCTCTTCAGGTAAGTGAGTGGGTAAAATTGTGCATTTTTATATCTCTGGTAGCATACAAGTAAGAATTTTCCAGACGAAGATACCCCTCAACCCTTAAGCTGTATGCCCTTCCTTGTATCACCCGAAACTTGTTATGAATGCCTTCGACAAAGCCTGATGAAACCTTGTTCTCTGGTTTGCGGTATGCTGCAATGCCATCCCCGTGTTTTTGTATCATTTCTGCAAACTTCCCGAAATCAAATTCCCACCGATCGGGAGTTCTGATATTTACCCTAAATTGACATGCATGCTCTATTATGATATCATTCTTCGTTGAGTTACCAATCTCTTTCTGATTGCTACTCATACCGCCCTCCTTAGTGTTTTATGGTTTTGTTTTTCACTGTCGCTATTTTACCATAACTGGAGGGATTTTTCCCTATCCATGTCTCCCTTTTTATACGCTACCAAAATGTTAACAATACATCTCGTCGGCGCACAAAAAACAAATTACCCCTGGGGTTTTGAAAACCACCTGATTTCGACTCTGGAGGGCATGGGCTGTAAGGTGATCAGCACGGACTTCCGGCAGGAACGGCATAATCTCCACGTCCTCTTACAGCAGAAGGCAGACCTGGTTCTCGTTTGTAAAGGTGAATTCATTCCGGCAGAACTCATCAAATCAATCCCTTATCCAACCGCTTTATGGTATTGCGAACAGATTGGCAATGATAATTCGATAGACTATGCAGCGATTCTTCGAAGAAACGAGCTGGCCTTTAATGTCACGGCATTTGATTACGTCTTTTCTCATGACAGCACTAACCTGCAGATATATCGGGATATGGGGTGCAGAAACGTCTTCTGGTTGCCTTGTGTTGCCGTAAATACCAATATCCACAAAAAACTGGATGTACCAAGGAAATTCGACGTCACCTTTGTCGGCAGCCAAACCCCCCGCCGCAAAGAGATACTCACCGCCCTGGAAGATCACGTTAAGGTTTTCAGCCCTAACGTGTGGGAGGGTAATACATTAAATGAGGTATTTAATGCATCAAAGATTGTATTAAATATACATCTTTCCGACTTACTTAACACGGAGACGCGCATCGGCGAGGTGCTCGGTGCCGGTGCATTCCTCCTTACGGAAGAACTCTCCTGCCGTGAATTGTTTACCGACGGCAAGCACCTTGTGCAATGGCGTCCGGGCGACGTTGAAGGGCTTGTGGAAAAAATCCGGTATTATCTTACGAATGAGGCCGAACGGGAAAAAATCGCCGAAGAGGGCCACCTGTTTTCCGTTGAACACCACAGTTTTGAAAAAAGGATGCAGCAACTACTGGCAACCATAGATTTTGATAAACGGGAAGGTGGATGTGAAACCGGGAAGGAATGACCCATGCCCTTGCGGCAGTGGGAGAAAACACAAGAAATGTTGCCATGATTCGCTTGAGGTTGGAGTTAAACCGCTACCGCAACCAACTGAAGCCGCCGCGTCCAGGGGGGGCGGTCAACAAGATATCGACCTTCTTGTCTCGCACTTCAACCACAAACGTTACATTGACGCCGAGCATTTGGCACGGTCGATGACCGAAAGATTCCCGCGTGATGGTGTTGGTTGGAAGGCATTGGGTGCGGTACTCAAGCAGACGGGTCGGAGCGCGGACGCGCTGACGCCCATGCGCAAGGCGGCAGCATTGTTGCCGAATGAC
>CAYHFB010000384.1:0-4166 GCA_964355695.1 uncultured candidatus Brocadiaceae bacterium | reverse complement strand
ATTTCTAGTCCCGTAGGGACAACTGACATGCGGACATTGACAGGATAAGAAGTTTACAATAATTCGGGAATGCTCCCAGTAAAATCAAAATCCTATTGCTCTTGCTAAATGAAAGTATTAATATACACGTGGTTATTAGAACAAAAGGGCTTGTAAACATTTCCAGGAGAAGAAAAACATGTCAGAAGAATTCGCCATTGCCGATAATCTCGATCTTGCGTGGAGCAATTTTGACCCCTTTTTTACCCTGCCAGCCAACTGCCCCTATCACGTAGAGCGGGAAGGTAAGCCACTCGACAGGTTGAAGCGGGCGCTGCTGCGGGAAAACAGGCAACTACCCAAGTATTTTTTCTCCGGTCACAGGGGCTGCGGCAAGTCAACGGAACTTAACAGGCTTCACGTTGACGAGGAGATTAACAAGAAATATTTTATCGTAAAATACTCGGTAAAGGAGGTCTGCGACGTTAATAACCTCAATTATATAGACGTCCTGTTTTCCATAGGGGCGCAATTGTATATCCAGTACCTGGACGCAGGGAAAACTCTGATGCCGGCGCTTATCATCGAGCTTGAAGCCTGGAAAAATACCGTAGTTGAGCAAACAACAGAGAAAAAAGAAACCAAAGAAGTATCCGGTGAGGCTGGAATTAAGGCATTCTTCATTTCCTTTATGGGGAAAATCAAGACAGAAGACTCAACAAGGAAAATCATTAGAGAAAAGATCGAACCCAAACTCTCTGAGCTAATCGATAAAATTAATATGATTATTGCAGACATAAAAGGCAAAGAGGGGAAGGAGGTGCTTATTGTCATTGACGACCTGGATAAACCAAGCCTTGAACAAGCCAAGAAAATCTTTTATGACAACTACACTGCCATTACCCAGCCCTCCTGTGCCATCGTTTATACGGTGCCGATTTCCATGTACTTTGCCCAGGAATCTACCGTAATAAAGGAGTCCAAGTTTTTTCTTCCCAATATCAAACTCCACGTTAAAAATGAGAGGGAAAACCTCTATGAACCCGGCTATAGGCTCATGAAATCCTTTATTTTTAAAAGAATGCAGGAGAAGCTCATTGAACCCGAGGCACTCGATTTGGCAGTCAGGATGGGCGCCGGGGTATTCCGGGAAACCGCGCGGATAATACAGATTGCAGCGGACTGCGCCATAGAAAACAAAAACGAAATAAAGTGCATAGCAAAGCAAGACGTGGAACGGGCAGTGCGTGAAATCAGGAGCGACTTTAAGCGTATTTTAAAATCGGATGACTATGCGACACTTACTGAGGTTTACAAGAACAACGAAATCCGCGGCATAGAGAAAATCGGACATTTATTGCACAATCTCAGTATCCTTGAGTACGTCAATGACGAAACCTGGTGCGACGTACATCCCACCCTTGAAGAGCTTGTAAAATCATGACAGACCCAAATGATCCCTTTTCAGCACGGGTTTCACGGCTGGACGCTTACATAACCCGCGCCTTTGAACACAAGAAGGCGTCTATCCTCTTCGCCATGTACCTGAGCGAATTCCTGCGCGTTGAAGTTGAGAATGCCCTCGAAAAATCCTTACTTGGGCGGGGATTGAAGATGGTAAGGGTTGACGCAGAGGAGAACAAAGACCTGCCGTCGTTTTTTACTTCTCAAAATCCCGGCAACAGCGTCTTCCTTGTGCATAATCTGGAAAACGGATTCCCCGAGGCAATCCACTATTTAAACTTCAAACGTGAAGAACTTATCGAGCAGAAGGTAAAGGCCGTTTTCTGGGTTAGAGAGGAAGAGCTTGCCCGTATTACCCTTGAAGCGCCCGATTTCTTTGCCTTCAGGAACCGTGTGGTAGAGTTTATGGACTCACCCGCCGAGAAAGAATTTGCACCCGCCCTTACTGCATTTGCCCCGGAGATGGAATACCGGTCGCATACAGAGGTTGAACGCAGCATAGCATTGAAGGAGAAATTGTTATCGGAGCTTTCCACGGAAACAGAGATTAGCGGGTATCTCCTTTCCTCACTTGCAACTTCATACCGCACTATTGGTGTTTATCAAAAGGCCATTGATTACAGTGAAAAGGCGCTGAAGATTGGTTTGGCTGTTTTTGGTGATAAACATCTAAGTGTCGCGAGAGATTATAACAATCTGGGTTTAGTGTGGGATAAGCTGGGTGATACCAAGAAGTCCATTGAGTACATAACAAAGGCATTCGGAATCGTTAAGGAGTTATATGGCGCTGACCATCCTTCAACTAAAAATGCTCAAAAAAATCTTGATGCATTACAGCGTAATTCACAAACGTCAAAATCTACAACACGCACTGGATAACGTAGAAAAACCAGCGCAGTGGCTATGGTTTTGCCTGGCTGTTTTTGCCCCATTCGTTTGACCATCAATGCCTCATAGCGCCGAACCATCCACAATCACACACCCTAAAGGCAAGGCTGAAGCCTTGCCCTACGTATAAACAGAAAAAAGCGTCATGACCACAATTTACTATTGCAAATCTGTGAAATCTGTGTAATCTGTGGATTCGACTAGTTTGTCGCCGGTCTGTGGCAACGCCTTGCCGGATTTTGTTTGCCAGGTTTCGCATTAACCTAATCATCTATTTCTTCAACGGGTAATTTCCTGCATTGAGCCAGCTTAAAAAACTTGCATCACAAACGGCTGTCTATGGATTGAGTACCATACTTGGCCGCTTACTCAACTACCTCCTCGTGCCTCTGCACACGAGGGTTTTCGGCACGGCTGATTATGGCGTGGTGAGTGAATGGTACGCCTACTCCTCGTTTTTTATCGTTACGCTCACCTACGGGATGGAAACCGCGTTTTTCCGCTTCTCGCAGGATGCAGAAAAAAAAGACAAGGTGTTTCCAACGGCATTCTCGTCTATCAGCGTCACGTCACTTATTTTCATGCTCTGCATGGGCGCGTTTGCGCAACCGATTGCAAATGCCATCCGTTATCCGGACCATCCGGAATACATCATTTATTTTGCCCTTATCCTGGGGCTTGACGCCATAGCGAGCATCCCCTTCGCGCTGCTCCGCGGGCAAAACCGACCGGCAAAATTTGCCGTTATAAAAAACGTCAACATCATCAGCAACATACTCCTCAACCTCTATTTCCTGATGTTGTGTCCCTATATGTTGCGCGAGTCAAACATTTCACTGCCATTTTACCGCGAGAACGTTGGCGTGGGTTACGTCTTTATTTCAAACCTTGCGGCAAGTATTATCACGCTCCCCCTCTTGTACAAAGAAATAATGTGCATCAAAAAGGGATTTGACGCCGCGCTCTGGAGAAAAATGGCCGCCTATGGATTGCCGTTACTGGTTGTGGGTCTGGGCGGCATGGTAAATGAGACCCTTGACCGGGCAATCATGAAATATTTGCTTCCGGCGGGCAAGGGGACGTTGAGCCAGGTGGGCATTTACGGGGCAAATTACAAGCTTTCCATCCTGATGAGTTTGTTCATTCAGGCGTTTCGTTTTGCAGCGGAGCCGTTCTTTTTTTCTCACGCAAAGACGTCGGACAAAAAAGCCATCTACGCCCGGGTGATGGATTATTTTGTCATCGTGTGTTTGGGGATATTCTTGCTGGTAACCTTATACATCGACGCCTTCAAATACTTTATCGGCGAACCGTTTTATGAAGGGCTAAAGGTGGTGCCGGTTTTGCTGCTCGCCAATCTATGCCTCGGCATTTATTATAACCTTTCAATATGGTACAAGCTCTCCGACCAAACCAACAAAGGCGCGATGATATCGTTGATGGGAGCGGGGATTACTATCGGTCTGAATATCTGGTGGATTCCCCTCTTCGGGTACACCGGCTCGGCGTGGGCCACCTTTATCTGCTACTTCAGCATGATGCTGGTCTGCTATTTTATGGGGATGAAGTATTACCCGATACCCTATCACGTTAAACGGGTGTTGTGTTTTGTGGGCATTGCGGGTGTTTTGTTTTTTGCCGGGTGGTATTGCCGGAATTATTTTTACGCGGGCAATCTCGTACGAACACTCAGTATAAACTCCTCACTGTTCCTCTTTTTCCTCATAGCCGTTTGCATCTTTGTTCAAAAAGACGGCTCATCCTCAGCATCTGTGGGTAAGTATTAGTTCCGGCAACTTACCAAGTGTATGATACAAGGCTGTTTGCAGGCAATT
>CAYHFB010000383.1:0-4168 GCA_964355695.1 uncultured candidatus Brocadiaceae bacterium | reverse complement strand
GTAGGGACACGGGGACCCGTGTCCCTACGGGTGAATATAAAAACGTTACTGCTGTGGTTATTTACGGAACGTATTTGGAAAATACGTAATCATCTGATTTTCGGGCTATATGGCAGTTGAAGCAGCCCGACGTGGCGTCATCCACTACCGAAGATAACGTTTTGGCATTAAATCCGTCCATGAGCCACCCGCCCGTTTCCGGCGCGGCCTTTGAATCCTTTTTCATGGCGGCATACCAGATGATATCTCCCTGCGAAACAGACTTTCCGTCGATAACCGGTTCGTAGAACCCCACCGTTATCATACTGCCGTCGGGATAGCTCTTGCCGGACTTGTTAGCCTCAAACCCTGCCTTATTCACGTATATTTGCTGAAAACCATAGAGCGGACTGTTCTTGTCCAATATGACCTTTGAGTTTGAATGCCGCCAGGAGCGCACGTCTGCTGGAAAGGCAAAACTGCCCGGTTTGGCCGTCAGTGTAGTTCCTTCCGGCACGGAGACGTTGCCTGCAAAGCGGGTAAAGACGTAACCTCTGTCCTTTTGAGCCACGTGGCAGTTATAGCAGCCGGTAACAGGCTCCTTAACGGTTGATTGATACGTCTTGGCGTCAAAGCCGTCGAATATCCATCCGCTGGTCTTTGTGGCACGCGCGTCCTTTTTCATAGCGGCATACCAGATAATGTTGCCCTGCTTGATTTCATTGCCTTCCTCAATGGCCTCGTAAAAGCCTATCACGATTATACTGCCATCGGGATAACCCCCGCCTTTCTTATAAGAGTCAATGGCCGCATCATTCACAAAAACCTGCTGAAATCCGTAGAGCGGGCTTCCTTTATCCAGGATGATCTTTGACGTGCCGTGTGTCCAGTTCTTGTAATCCTTTGGGAAGTCAAAGGCAATCCGTTCTTCGGCCGCCTTTGGCGCTTCCTGTTTCGTCTTTTGAGGTTCTGACACCTTCGTTTGCTGGGCGCAGCCAGCCATAATGCCCATGATTGCCACAAAAGAACACAGATAAACATACTTATTCATCTCATTTACTCCTCTCATATAAAAGTTTTTTTTCTTCGTGCCTTTGTGTCTTCGTGTGAGCCAGGATTGTGTTCACACGTGGGGGACACGGGCACCGTGTCCCTACAGTGGAAATACAACAGCAGGACTCTCTGCGTCCTTTGGCAGTTTTCGGCAATTATCGGGACGCCACACTTAACCGTTTGCAATCCTTCCATTGAAATTATTAACCAAATTTCTTAAGCAATTATAGTTTCAGTTAATCAGCCCGCCTGCAAATTTTTCGGTTCCCTTCGTGGTAAGGTTTATGGTAAATGGTTTTTTAATCGTCAGGTCATAATCGATTTTAAGGTCTCCGCTGATGGTGCCTTTGCCGTTAACACCGGTGATTTGCAGTGTTTTAATGCGTACCTTAACATCCGAGGAATTAAGACCGGCTAACCTGGCATAATCTCTGATAAAACCTGTTATTTCCGTTTTGCTTGGCACCTTGACTTCAAAGGTATTTTGTCCCGTTACGTACCATGTGCTTGTTACCCCTAATCCTTCGCTCCGAAATGTTCCATCCGCATAAAAGAACCACGTGTCAGATACCTTGTCCAGTTGGTCAAAAATAATTTTATATGCGCCGGGTTTCACGTCTCCAAAAACAAACGTTTGATACATCCCCAGTAAAAGAACAGGAACTACCCACACAAAAACAAGACGTCTTTTAAAACAGCTTATTCTGCTTCGCACCATAACAAGCTCCTTTTTGTAAAATATTTAAAATATGGGGTCACACGACCCCATTGCTACGTCGTTTTCTCTCGCTCACAAGCCCCAGCCTGGAAACGTACCTGTGACAATTCCGGGAACACCATACTTAATTATCGAATCAAGGCCTGCACACACATCGATATTATTTCCCGGTTTGTGCCGCCCCTACGGGGCTAAAACTATAGGTGTTTCTCTTTACCCACCGCTCACGCAGTGGGCTACGGTTGTTACACTTAAGGTATACTTGGCTCGGCTTGGTTCGCAAAAGGAGTACCATTTACCTACCTCCACAATTTAATTAAATTATCCGAAAAATAATTTATTGCACCAGAGAGCCGATGCGTTCTGTTTCACCACAGACAATCACGCTGCTTATTTACGCAAAACCGATACCAATAAGTCTAGAAAACAAATTTTAAATAAATAGTTCCTGTTTAATGGTGTCTTTGTAAGGCAAAAGAGGGGTACCCGTTCATCACGGACAACATTATTCCTGTGAATAAGACGGTGTAACTCATATACCTGAGACAGGTTCGAGTATGTTGCAGATACGTCTGGGAAATATTTTTGGAATGAAGCGGGATTTAAAAATAGCGCAAGAATTATTGGGTTGTGTTTAGATTTACGCTACGTTAATGCATCAAATAAAATTTACAAATACTGAATAAGTGCCCCATGACACAAAGTGCCCCATGGGGCACTTTTCTTGAGATTGGGAACGGGGGAATCAACGTTAAACCTTCGCTTGTGTTGCACCCAAGGTGTCACACGCAGGCAGGGGCGCGGGGGCATACGTGCAAGCTTCATTTTTGATAGGATAACGGGATTGACTGCTGTGGTCGTCGAGAACCTGATTTGTTTGGCTATAGCACTTGGACACAAAATAAAATGAATGCGTAGCAAAGTTCCGTCAGGAACGAAATATTGGTAGAAAACAAACATAAAAACGGCCTTAGTTCCGTAGGAACGACATATTCGTAGACAACTCAATGGGTTTTGAAAATTTCATGCCTACGGCACTTTAATGGTTGTATGCACTTGCTATTTCTACCGATATTTTGTCCCTATGAGACATGACGCCACTAGCAAGGCGGACAGGTTGAAGGTTAAATTGTATATGATTACACAACATTTCCGACGTGCAAAAGCTTTGAACCTTCAGCATTCAGTCTAAACACCTGAGTAGTTACCCTTTTTGTGCATTTCGGTCGTCTGATTCGCGGCTACCAGGACACGAGTCATTGACCGCCTTTCAAGCAAGGTCTGTTTTAAGGGGAACAGGCGCACCCTGCAGGAGGACATCTGGGAACAGGCGTGTAACGTCAAAAACCATCTTTATAACAAGGCGCAATACCGCCCTTTTTGGGGGCGATGGTGGTTCGCCGAAAAACGTTGCCCTCTGGATTTTCAAACATATAGTTGCAAAGCGAAGTGGTTCTTCGCAAGCATGTTTTCTTTTTGGGTGTTAGTTTTTTGTTCTGCGAAAACAGAAAAGGAGTCGTTAAAGGGAAAACGGCGTGATTTGTCACCGGGTTGAACAATTCATGAGGAAGACGTGGTTTCTATAACCTACCCCCCTACTTCATCAGTAACGAAGGCCCGGCCTTAACCAAATATTTTACCCCGGAAACCAGGGTAATTATCACGGTCGCCCACAACATAACGACGATCGCCAGTTTGATGTCCTCATAAGACTGAAGATAAGCATAGAAGAGGAGAATCAAGCTTATTGTCAGCGATTGGATAAACATCTTTACCTTTCCCCATATTGTCGCCCCAAACTCAATCCCCCTTGATTCAGAGTAGCTTCTGATACTGTTTACCAGGAATTCCCTGGCAACGATCACCACCACCATCCACGAAGGAACAGTGCCGTTTGCGTGCTGTATGAGTAAGATAAATGCGCCACAGACGATGATCTTATCGACAAAGGGGTCTGCAATACGTCCGAAATCCGTCAAAAGTCCCTTTTTTCGGGCCATATAGCCGTCCAGCCAATCCGTAATCCACGCCAGTATATAGGAATAAAGGGCGATGTCATACCAACGGTACGATAAGAAAGCAAAGAAAATGATGGACAGAACAAACCGCATCATGGTTAACCGATTGGGTAGATTAAACGCCGCACATTTTGAAAATTCGAACGAACTCATTCACCCCTCTTTTGTATTTCCCAGCCTGAAGTATGTAACGAGACAAGGCTTCAGACCAACAAAAATATTGAGAATCACAGATTACCTGGCACGGCAAAGCCGCAACCAAAAAGCGTTTAACGACTCAAAGACATGAATTACACGAATTATTATCGGTCACGAAGAACGACTTGCACAAATAAAACAAAATATAAAAACCTGAAACCACAGACTTCCTGGCGCGGCCTCTGGCCGCAACCAAATTCGA
>CAYHFB010000382.1:0-4176 GCA_964355695.1 uncultured candidatus Brocadiaceae bacterium | reverse complement strand
AGGATATCAGGCTGTTAATCGTAATCCATCTCAAAAGATGTGTATAAACATGTGCCTAAAGTCTGGGGTTAATAGCGAAAGTACCACATAAAACACAGCCGTATCTTTTTACCACCTCAAGCCCCTGCAAACACCCACCCCGCAATCCTGCATAAATAAAATGAAAAATCCTATGCAATGAATTTCCTATCGCTTCGCTCCATCATTATGTTGTAATAGCATAGCGATTTTACCTTTTTAAACTTAATCAGCATCCACAAAAAATGGCAATGAAAAATATTTGTTATGAAACCCCCAAAAACGATAAAGAGGTTTTTATCGAACCGGAGATAAGCCGTATCCTGGATTTGACGCGGGAAAACAAGGCGATATTGCAACAATGCCGGTTTTCCGTCAATGGCGTTTCGTTTCAAGCCTTGCGCGACAAAACCCGCGAGGAATTGTTGCTCAAGGCTGTGCAGTACACGAACGGGATCAGGGCTTTACTGCGGAAAGCGCCCTGTAAATGGGATTTCACGGGTAGTTCAGTCTGCAAGGTTCCCATTATTCAAACCGGGCACGAACCCATTTTCTACCATCCCGGTCTATGGATCAAAAATCACCTTGCCCACCATATAGCTCAAGCGGTGGGCGGTATTGGTATCAATATAATTGTTGACAACGACGCCTGCACTATGGGCTTTCTCTCTGTGCCCACCGTGTCTGAAAATTCGCTGTACGTTCAAAAAATACCGCTGGTGACCGGCAAGGACAGGGTGGCATACGAAGAGATTGTGTTTGACGATGTTACGATATTGCTTAGATTTAGAGACGAAGTGGTTGCGCTTCTGAAAAAAAACACGTTAAACGCCGATGCTTTAAACGGTAAGCCGATGGGGAAAGACTCTGCAATCCAACCCCTGCGTAAAAACACAAAAACAACGATTACCGATATGCGGGCTGCGTTTGAAGGTTACTTTGCCCACGCTGTGGCGTGCCGTGAACGCGGGTGCGTTGACATGGTTGGATTGTTGACTGCCGCAAGGGTCGCCATGGAAGAGGATTTTCAGATAAAAAACCTCGAAATCCCTGTTTCCCTGATGTGCAATACCGATGGGTTCTACCACTTCTTTTTACATATCGTGCACAACGCAGTGCAATTTGCACGCATATACAATGCAAAGCTGTCCGAATATCGCGGTATCCACAAAATCCGCTCAAAGGCAAATCCGCTGCCGGACCTTGACGTCGGCAATAACGTAACCGAACTACCCTTTTGGGTGTGGAAACAAGGGGAAGAGCGGAAAAGGTGCTACCTGCTGAATGAAGGCGACCTCTTAAAAATTACCGACGGAACACACGTGGTTGCTATTCTGGAAAAAAACGAAGCCGGAAGCGAAAACGTGCAAAAGCTAAGGGCGTTGCAGGAAGACCGGATTAAGCTGCGTCCGCGGGCTATTACCACAACCATGTTCTCCCGGTTGCTCTTTTCGGACGTCTTTATTCATGGGATCGGGGGGGCAAAATACGATACCATTACCGATGAAATTATCCGGGAGTTCTTCGGGATATCCCCGCCTTCCTACGTGACAACTTCCGCCACCCTGTTTTTGCCGCTTAACTTCTTAGACCGGGACATCGGGGAACTGCAACAGGTGCAGCGCGAACTAAGGGACATGCCGCATAACCCGGAACGATACGCATCAAAAGAGATGTTGAATGATACCGGCTTTGCATATCGGGTCAAAGAGAAAAAAAGAATCCTCTCAGTAATAGAGGGATGCGGTATGGACGAGAAGAAGGCCTGTTTCTATCAAATCAAGGCATTGAATAAACTACTGTTCGATCAGATACAAGCAGAATTCCTTAATAAGCAAAACGAACAGAACGCCCTGATGAACGGCCTTGCTCACGAAAGCGCCTTAAAATTCCGCGAATATCCCGTCTGTTTGTTCCCTACTGATTACCTTCGGGTGCGTCATACAAACGTTTTTTCTTGAGGGTAAAATAGAGATACGCGGCCGTAATAGAGCCAAGGGTAAGGCCGATGATAATCAGATTGGTTTTCAGGACAAGTACAGGGTAAAACGCCTCTTTCATATCGATTTCCACCAAAAGCGCCCAGTTAACGTCTTTGAGATTTTCAAGTGGTGTATACGCGCTTAGGACAGGGATGTTGCGATAGTCCCTTATTACCTTAACATCCGAGTTGCCCGCTATGGCATCGCGTTTGGCTTCAGTATTGATTTCAAGTTTCAAAATAGTGTTTTGGGAGAAGAACCTTGACTTTGAGCGCATAAAGCTGTCGCTGCCAACGATGTATATCTCCCCCGTCTCGCCCAGACCGTCTCTCTGTGAAACGATAGGGTCGATTTGGGAATAGGATACCTCTACGATAACCACCCCGATGAGTTTATTGCTCATGTCATATACCGGGGCTGCCCCAAGATATACAAAATCTTTTATTTCTTCACACCAGGCCAAATCGGAAAACTTGATAGTTGACACTCCTTCCTTGAAAATTTCTCCGATTGCATAAGATGAGTATTCCCCCGTACGCAGATTGGTGCCGATATATTCATCCCTTTTGACTCCAAAAACAACGGCTCCATCGGCATCTACCATAAATATGTTAGTATATCCGTACTGCCTGAGGAAGTGCTCAACCAGTGGGCCATAATAGGTATCAACCTGTTTGTATGCGGGATCATTAAAACCGCCAGTCTTAAAGGCATTTGAAAACCGTGGCAGACTTTGGACGATCAAAGGGTTTTTGGCAAGGATGCTGAGGTCTCCGTACCGCTCCTGGAAATAATTCTGAATCTGCATTTTCTTAATTTCCCTTACGGAAATCATGTGATTCATCACCTCATTTTTGATAGAGGGCACGAGGTACATATAGGCCATTGGCCCCATGATAACCAGGAAAACCAGAATGGCGATACCTGACGCGATAAGTATTCTATTTATGGGTTTCAATTGCGAAGTTCCACCTTTAAAAAAAATCTATAGGTTTTATAACATCTTCAACGGTTTTTTGTAGCGCCAGCCTTTATGTGAGGCTACGGCAGGGGATACACACCTATCTGAGGGGTAAAACCCCGCACTACAATCCGCCGAAACGAAGCAAAACAAAATAATGCTAATATCTTACAAAGTAGATTTGCTTTGTCAAGCCTTTTGAGAAGAAATCCGGTGTTGTTTGATAAGAAACAGTATGTCTTCCCTGTTTCCATCAGTTATTTCAATGGTAAAATGGGTAATGCGATTTTCTGTAAGGATACCGATAACCCTTCCCATGTCCATGTCCGCACTGCCGGAAAAATGCGAATGAGTATCGCCGCTCGGATATTTAAAGTCCCACTTGTGTGGTGTTTCGTTTGTATTCAGATGGACGCCAATCACGTTACACTGCTTGCAAACGGCGTCCAGCCCCGCATAGAAATCAAACTTGTTTAAAATGGAAGACGCCCATAGGTGTCCCGCGTCAAGCCAAATGGGGCAATCGAGGCTCATCAGGTGCGCCGGCGTCTGGTTGCCGTTGCCGATACCCGGAAAGTCGTTTTCCAGGCAGATGGTATAGGCGGGATAGCTTTCCCTGAGCAGGCGTATATTTTTTTTAACGCTTTGTTGAAAACTCTTATATTCTTCCGTTTCCAGGAACTGAGGGTCCATCACCCGTGTATCGCCAAGGCGATATTTACTATCGATGGCGTCACGCAGCACCTTGCCGTAATTGGCTGGGTCGTTCTTGATCGGTTTGTGGGTCATGAAGAAGCCGTGAAATAACACGATGGTGCTATGAATTTCCTTCATGATGTGCGCCGTATTCTGAAAGCCGGAAAGCACGACGTCGAAATCGTCATGAGCCAGATTAATAAAATAGTCAGAAAAGACGGGGGCGTGAATGGAGAACGCGACGTCAAGCCCTTTGATTTTCTCGTACAACCCCCTTGTAACGGAATTATGCAGTTGAATGCCAAAGGTAAAGCCGTGCGATTCGATAAGCTCCCGGCATTGTGCAATTTTTTCCAGGATGTCACCCTGTTGAAAACAAATAGTGCTTAGTTCAATCTTGATATCCATATAATAATAGTTTTGCAACGCCTCTTTAAGGTGGAACAGTTACAGAATTTATTTACTATGAAATACTATAACACGGTAAAGTCGTAAATCAAAGTAACAAAAAGCCGATGT
>CAYHFB010000381.1:0-4184 GCA_964355695.1 uncultured candidatus Brocadiaceae bacterium | reverse complement strand
TCCGCGCAACCGAGACGGTCGCGCTACCGGTTTGAATTTCCGATACATGCTAAATTACAATTCCATCCGCACCCCGATGGCTACGTTGTGCGCGGTTATATGGCTCAAACCAATTACTTCTTCGTACTGAAAATAGGCGGAAATCCCATTGGCGAATATGCCGGACAACCCGCAACCCACCTTAAGAAAATCCCTGTCAGGCTCGGCAGTAGCACTATTCATTATCTGATTTGCCTGGACAAGGGTGGCCTCTAAATTCTTACTGTCATTCATATACTCATGAACCCATTCTGCCCTTACCTGGGGGATTAGCACACCCAAACGTATCTTTTGCAATAGTTCCGATGTTTTGTAGGCATAAGAAGCCTCCATCCCCAAATTTGTCGTTAATGAATCGGAGGTTTGATCACCGACAACTAATGTTTCACTTTCCGTATCTGAAGTTTTAATTGTTTTCGAAAACCCGTCAACAGCCGTTTTTGCATAAAACAACCTCCCCAGCGGACCTACGGTAGTTGCACCAAGAACAAAATCATAGCCAGAACTGACGCCCACGGTATAGAGAGTCCCCGAATTATTAATTCTCGTCAATTGATTAGCTTGCGAGGATGTTTGAGAAGAAAGATTGAAGTTGCGTTTTGAGTCAAAATCATTCCAACCATACATGCCGTAGCCATCAATATAAAGGTCATTTGTCACATTATACGTTCCGTAAAGTGACAAACTTTCGGTGGATACGTCCGTGCTTTCGTGATTTAAATCGAAATCAATATCACCGTTGGTATAGTTAAATATGCCGCCTACAACGGCTTTCTCGCCCAGTTTGTAATCAACGCCCAACCCAATGTCTTTATTATCAAAACCAAAGGCCGGATCATGCGTCAAATCTTTATTTCCAAAGAAATCCGTACCTTGCATGAAAACGCCTAAGTTACTAAAGAAACTCGTTTCATCCTCGCTTGATTCATAGCCAAACCCCGCATCGGATAAAAGGCCTGCATATAAATCATGGGACTTTAGCTCTCCACTAATACCTCTCATGGACCTGCCTTTTTCCGAATTACGGCTGGCGCTCAGTCGCGACGAAACGTTCATAAATTGCGTTGATATTACTACGTTGCTGATATTTCCACCCATATTATCCTGAGCAGCTCCATCTAAAGAAATGATCTCCACACCGGGCATAACAGCTTGAGCCAATTTCCCTGTACATAAAACCAACATTACTATAAAGGTAAATGACAACGCCAAAGGCCATAAGCCGTGTGTCTCTTTTCCAAACCAATGGATGTTTGCTTCGTTCCGGTCCGGAAGGGTTTTTCTTTCCCGTACGGTTCTTACCCTATTCACTGCGCGTCCTCCCTTTTTAAGCACCATTTTTTTAAATTTGGTCGCCAACGGCGACGGTTTTTTGTGCCGATATTGGAAACGGCATAACAACTTGCAAAAACCAGTAACGGCAGAGGTATGGTAGTTAATGTAGTTTTTTTACCCATCGCTTATAACTTGCGTTTTACCGCAATCCTGTCCCTGATCTTTACCGCAATATCACCCGCCACGTTTTTAACATTATCTCCTGCGGCGAAGGCATGTTCGATGGTATCGATAAGCGTTGTAGCCGTGTCAACGATTTCCATTCTCAGGACAAGCTCTTCAGGCGTATCACCGGGAGACACGCCACCAAAACAAAGAAATGACGCACCTTGAATCTTCCCTAACTCCACCCGGTACAACTCATCGGCAAGCACAGAACCGCTCAGCCTTTGTTCCCTCAAAATTTCTTCCTGAAATGCCAAGTCCCTCTCAACGATACTCAACCCCTTTTGGGTCAACAAGGCGTCAATAATCCTTTGACGGAGCCTTTCCATCTCTCTCCTGTTTGACAACAACCCCATTTTTACCGTAAATGCCTTGATAGATATGGGGATGATAGCGGTTTTTCCTCCCTGCTCCGGTTTCCCTTTCTTCACCTTTTTTGCCGTCTTTGCTTTTCCCCCTTCATCCTGTCCCTTCGCCATTGACTCCAATTCTTTTATGAGCGCGTCAACGTTGTCCTTTGTTTTTTGCTTATCCTCTTTGGCCGCAACGGTGTCTGCGGCGTGTTCCTGGACTGGTTTCACCGGGGCAGAAGGTTCCATTGCCGCCGATTCACGGCTTTCCGTGCCACGCAACGCATAGACAACGTCCGTCTTTTCATCCGGATTGACAAAGACCATATCGGTGGCATCCGCATAACCATTCTTTTTTATCGTAACCGGGTACGTCCCCGTAGTAAACTTGCTGCAAAATGGTGTCACCCCGGCTTCCTTACTGCCAATATACACGATAGCACCCGGCGGGGACGATTCAATGTTCATCATTCCCAGGCGCGGCGTCTGCTGCGTTTGTTCCTGATCTTTTTCTCTGAAAGCAGCATCCAGGCCGGGAAATCCCAGGGGAAGATTGTTGTCAAAGTTTCCAGAAGTATCCGGGTGTTGGGCGTTCAGGGTTGCCCGTTTTACCTTCTCGTCTACATAATCAAATGCCTCAGCAAGGGTGACAATACCGTTTTTATTCCCGGCAACGTCCGCGCCTCCCCTCATCCCTTCCAACAGATAGTAGGTAAATGCCCCGTGTCCTCCGCCCCACTGGCTTGACTCCGTGGAAACCTCGCCCGCCCGGCTGGCGCTCACAACGCCCCAGCCTTCCCGCGTCGTTTTGAGCGAGGAAATGGCAACGTTTATTGAGTTTGAAAACCCCCTCGTGCTTGCACCATCAGCCGACAGGCCACCGACATGGCAAGCGTCGGCAAAAAATATTAACCGCTTTGCAGATATATACCGCTTCATATCGGCGTTAACATTTTCCATATAATACGCTGTTGCCGATAGATTTTCAAGCTCAGAATCGTGCATAAGCAAGTAGAGATTGCTGGGGCGGTACGGTTCCGGCTCTCCATGGCACGCCATATAAATCACGACGAAGTCGGTATCAATTGCCTTTTTCAAAAAATTGGTGAGGGCAATTTTTACGTTTTTCAACGTAGCCTGCTCGTTCTTCAGGAGCAAGACGTTTTCTTTGAGAAAATTACCGCCAATGGGGCTGGTTATAAAATCGCAAAAAGACTGGGCGTCCGCGTCGGCATATTTCAGGTCAGGTATCTTCGGGTCCTTATAATCTGAGATACCGACTACTACCGCATAGCGTTGGATGTGTTTGTCCTCAAAATATTGTTTTGGTTGCAATGAGCCGCGTAGAAACTGGCCGCCAGCGTGCGCAATTGAGGCAACATCGATTTCCTTGCTGCCTTCCTGTTTATCCATTTTGATTTTTTTATCAGGCAGGTCTTGTACCAGAGACGCACTACCTTCCTGAATAATACTCGTTTCTGTGCCGATTTTCAGGGTTGCCTTTGACGTGTACTGTTCCTTTTTACCGCCTTTGAAATAAACGATGGACGCGGATGACAGTTCTTCTATTTCGAGTACGTCGTTTGTTTTTAATTCCATCGTCTTCCGTGCCTCTTCTTTTTTCCCATCACGATGGAGCCAAACCTTGCCGGTTACGGCTTTAACCATGCCCACTTCCGGTGTTTCTTCGCTTTGAGAAAAAACACCAGGGACAAACGTAAAGAGGAAAAGTGGTACGATAAGACAGCAAAGATACTTCTTTACCCAAGGACGTTTTTCCATAGATTGTTTCTCCTGGTATTTAACTATTTTTAATTGGGAACGTATTTCAACAAACACACAGAGCGGCGTAGCCGCAACCAAAAAGAGTTTCATTACGAAGACACGAAAAACGTCTATGGCAAGAAGCCTCTTTATTACCTAATCCGAGCCTATCCGCGTAAATCAGCGGCTAATTTATTCGTCACAAACAATCCACACTCACCCGCGTCTTTCTACGACGATTTTCCTTTTCACCCTGTCCCCAAGCTTACCCACCGCTTACGCACACAGGCTTATACACATCTTTTCGCTCAAGTGTATGAACGAGGTGTGAAGAATGCCATGTTGCGTGCCGTCAGGGCTAAAGCCCGGATTGGCGTGTGTCTGCACCCCAGCCTGAAGGCTGGGGTTAATGAACGGCAGATCGTAGATAACTCCCTATTGCTTGTGTCCAAAGCTACCGGTTGCTTGTGTCCAAGCTACCGGTTGCTTGTGTCCAAACCATCCGGCCATTGCCCCAGCCTTTAGGCTGCG
>CAYHFB010000380.1:0-4187 GCA_964355695.1 uncultured candidatus Brocadiaceae bacterium | reverse complement strand
CTCGTGACTTTGTGGCTATTTTGAAATGCCTGATGATTAAAACAAAAAAGCCTTACTGCAAAGATATTCACTGAAAATATCTTCGGCAGTAAGGCTATCTTTTTCGCTAAAGGATAAAACGTGTCTTTAACTACATCCTTGAGAGTTTAAATACCCCATTACTTTGCGTCCCCTGGTCACTCAGGGTTTGCCCTTGTCGTGATGATTGTGTTGTGTGCTGTGTGCTGTGTGATTATTTCTAAATGACTACTAATTGAAAAGCAAGTATATGCATTAACATTGTTTTATACAAGTGGGAAATAAAAATATCATTATTTCATTTTAGGAATTTCAAGGTTGAGATGCCTTGCCGTTTCACATCTTTTGCTGTCAATCGGGGCAAGCCCTCAGATGACACCGTTCGTAATTTTGAGCAGAGCGAAGCATCTGATTTAAGAAGGTGATACTGAAGGCTTGTATTTAGAGGGGGAGAAGAGCGAAATGAACCTGTAAGGCGGTATCTCCGCGTGGAGGAGAGGGTAGCAATGGGTCGCTTCTTCCTTCGTACACTCAGGACGTGCAAAAACCACCGTAAATATTGTCGTAATTACCTATCAACTGTTGGTATGCATGCTTGCTATACTGGACACCTTACGGGAAAAAGCAATTTCCTATCATCCGGCATGAGCGAAAGCATGTATGCCAGCGAGGCGTTTACCGATGCTCACCTTTGCAATTTTTAAGTCGTAAGATGCCTGAAGATTGAGCCAATATTGCGGTGACTGGCTAAACGCTCGACCAAACAGCAACGCCAGTTCTGCTGTCACCGGACGATCACCCTTGATAACATGAGAAATCCTCATAGACGATACCCCGATGGTACGGGCAACCGCAGCTTGAGACAGCCCCATTTCTCCCAAGATTTCTGCCAGAAATCCGCCCGGATGAATTGCAGGCAAACCATTCTTAACCATGCTAGTTTCTCCTTTAATGATAATCGACAATTTCAACGTCATAAGCGTCGCCATTTTCAAAAGATGAGATGATAGATGATAGGAAATTGCTTTTCCCCATCGGAAAGGCAGTCTAGCAAAAACAAAGAAAATTGCGAGTATTTTTTATTTTATCAGCCCTATAGAACACCGAAGAAGAGAGAAAATGGCAAGACCATCTCTACCCTTTCTTGATTATGTCATCCTCTATCATGCCATCCTGAAGTCCTATTACGTTTTGTAAGAAAACAAGGAGGCTCTCTTCCATAGCATGAGGAATAGGTAGAAACTGATTCGAAAGGGGGTTTTGCCCTCAAGGTGGGGGGGGGGACAGCATGGAGACGGAATTCCGCGAAGGCGATATCATGGTTATCCACCCTTACCTGAAAGTGGAACGGTTACGATTTTATCTGTGTATGGCCTACAAGAACCACTGTTAAACAATATACAGCACCATGCTCCAGACAAAAGTAATTACAACTTCAGGGCAAATGCCCTGTCAAACAACATTTAAAATATTTTCGCTGAATAGTTACTTATTTTATCAAACAAAAAGAAACAAGATTGGGGCAGGCTATGTGGCCTGCCCCATCTAAAATAACACGTTATGAAACACCATGAGACATTGCCTTTTGGATATACCCTGTTTGCATGGTTATTTCCTCACACAAAATCCGCGTTCAATTTGTTGTGATTCCTCCGCACGGTGAAACCTGCGGTTTTAAACAGTTGCAATCGGTATGAGATTTTGCCCCATTAGTCTTTTGTGAACGCGCTTGAAACCTCTTTATTGAACTTGCTAACCCCTACACGCTCGATACAGGTACCGATTCTTTCCTTCGTTTTGCCGTTTTCCTTGTACCACTTCAACGTCGCCGCAATAAAGTCGTTTACCTTATTGTCCGGCAGGAAATTGGCTACCACGTCCGCCTCGCGGGGATGCCGCCCGTGCTTGCCGCCGGTACGCACTAACCAGCCTTTTTTCTTGTCTTTCCAGGCGTCCGTCGGACACGCCTTGATGCAATCGCCGCAGTACACGCACTTGGACTCGTCAAACACCGGCTGGCCTTCTTTATCAGACACAATAGCGCCTTCCTGGCACGCCTTCGCGCACAGGGTGCATCCGTTGCACAAATCCTTCGTCCACGTCGGATAAACAACACCCTGGAACCCTAAATCCATCTGCCGTGTCCTCGCGCAATCAATGGGACATCCCGAAAAACTCATCTTAAACTTGTGGTGGCATGGCGTCCCGAAAAACGCATCGTCAACCTCCAGCGCCTTTGTTTGTGTGTCCATAATCCCATTCGGGTTGTATTCGCAGCCGCCGCAAGCGGTGGGAACCCTGACGCGCGGCCCGCATGACGCGATCTTCTGCCCTACCGTCGCCAATTCCTTCACTACCGTGTCAAAATCGTCAATGTGAACGCCGATAATCTCCACCGATTGCCTGAAGCTTAAATGGCAGTATCCCAACCGGCTATATTTTTTCGCCACCTCCGCAATCTTCACAAGCTTCTCTGCGGTGATCCTTCCCCCCGGCACCTTCAAACGCACCGTAAAGAGATCTTTTTGCGTCTGTTTAATAAAACCGCCTGATTTTAATTCGTTAAAATCAACCCTTTGTTTGCCGGCCTTTTCAGTCATGTAAACTCCTTATATTCTGGCGTTATTCGCCATGTAAATATTTTAATTTAAGAAAACAACAGGCATCCATCCGATATGGAATTACATGCCTAATCCGCTCGTAAAAAACCACGGGAACCACGAAAACCACAGATTACATGGCGCAGCCTCTTGCCGCAACCAAATTCGAAATCCGAATATCGAAATCCAAAACAATTTCAAATGACAAAGAACTCAATGCCCAGAACTTTACGTAAGCCCAGTCTATTCAATGTCTTACGGTTGTGCATTTTGAAAAACGAGCATAAAAAACAAGCAGTTGATGGATTGTAGTACAGATTTCACAGATTAACAGCATTAGAAGTTCAGTTAGTGTTAAGCAAAGCCATTGATATAGCCAACTCGATTACTTATCCAAAGGAATTTCTGAAATCGTCATTAATAAGAACTGGAAATTAGTGCGTTGTATCCATTTATACCTGATAATACGCGAACCAATTGCAACTATGAGAACAATCTGTGCAATCTGTGAAATCTGTGGTTTATGTTTTTAAGTTTTGTCTTGTTTGTGCAAGTCTTTCTTCGTAGTCCTATAAAAATTCGTGAAAATTCGTGTAATTCGTGTCTCCGTTGTTTAGCATTTTTTTTGGTTGCGGCTTTGCCACGCCAAATAATCTGTGGTACCTAACGTTTTTAATTGGTCTGCGGCACTGCCTCGCCAGGTCTCATACCGGCAATTCATTGAAAATCTTTCAATGAAAAAGAGGTTTGCAGCACGCCCCGTCTCATTGAGAACGGGAAGTTTTTTCGGCAACGATTTCCAGCATCCTCTTCTTCGCTTCAGAAACACCGCTTTTTTTCACAATATCGAGGATATCGAGACCTGCAATACGCTGTAAAACATCACGCCGCACCTTGTCATCGGAAATCTCCACAAGAGCCCACTTCCGCATCTCTGACAAAAGCCGGGTAAACTCGTCGTATTCCTTCCCAAATTGGTTTTCCAGGCTCTTACGGATGTTACGCGCCAGCGCCGGACTTGACCCGCCCGTTGATACACTGACGCACAGGTCGCCACGCATAATGGTCGCAGGCACAATAAAAGAACAAAACTCCGGCCTGTCAACAACGTTTACCAGCAAACCCCTCTTAACGGCGTCGTAGTATATCTTTTTATTCACCTCTTCGTCGTTGGTAGACGCGATAACCACAGCCGCGCCTTCCAGAAACGATTCGTCATATTTCCGTTGTACCCGTTCCACACCAGGCATCTTTTCGAGTTCAGGGTAGAACTCAGGAGACACCACCGTTACCTTCGCGCCCGCCTCTTGCAGGCTGCAAACCTTGCGCCAGGCGACCTCGCCACCGCCGATAACAACGCATTTTTTGTTCTGTATGTTTAAGAATATCGGATAATATTTTGCCATAATTGCCTTGTATTAAAAAATCGTAACCGTTTACCGCAGAGAACGCAGAGTGCGCAGAGAAATTGAGAAAAAATGGAAGCTGTCGCACAGACTGGAAGCTTGTGCCACCTAATGTCCTGCTAATCCCTGAAGTTCTTTGTTGCCCCTGATTATTCTATACGCC
>CAYHFB010000379.1:0-4189 GCA_964355695.1 uncultured candidatus Brocadiaceae bacterium | reverse complement strand
CTTGAGAGGCGGTTGTGTAACGGGGGTGGTTAATAAGCAAAACATGCAGGACATCAGCGCCGAAAGCCTGAAGTCCGGAGAAGAAACGGTCGTACACGTAGCCGTGGCAGCCCTTGATTTCTTGTAGCTCAGGGCTTCAGCCCTGATGCAGCTTGCATTACACGGCGCGCTGAAAACCACACGCAAAATGCCATCGCCTCCCCCTACACCCCATACGTGTTAAGTTAATAAATGAAAAGTCGGACGAACTCCGCCTAACCGTATCAGCAACACAGCCCCAAAGGGGCGCAATACGACAGCTCAGGGCAGCGCACCAGGTTTAACATGATGAGCAAAACAAGCCTGGAAGAGAAATTTTGAAGGTTGAATTTATTATACATCACCCATTTTTAGAGGACGCAATACCTTGAAAGACACAAACAAACCATTAACAACCACTCCCACCACGGAGGCGCTTAATCAGGACAAAAAACCGGCTCGCAAAAAGAATCGTAAAGACAGGGGCGGTTGGTTTAACTCCATCAGGGTGCGTTGGGCGGTACAGATAGCATTCTTCATTCTTGTGCTCGTTATCGGATGGCAGTTTTACACCTTTGTGAAGTATTGCGAGGCCGGGGGGAAAGGGTTTTACCTTCCAAGGCCGCCAGGCGTGGAATCATTCCTCCCGATAAGCGCCCTTATGGGGACAAAATATTTTTTCGGGACAGGCAAGATCAATACCATCCATCCCGCGGGCTTTGTCATCTTTGGGACGTTACTCCTGACGGCGCTCTTTTTCAGGAGGGGTTTTTGCGGCTGGATTTGCCCTGTCGGCGCCATTTCTGAGTTGGAGTGGCGGCTGGGCGACCTGTTCATGAAAAAACTCCCCAAACGGGTCGCTGGCATCATACGGAACGTGCCTACCCGCATCACGGCGGGCTTCAGCTTGATTTTTACTCCCGTCGTAGCCTTGCTTGTCGTGGGGGTAATTGATATGAATTCGTTCCATTCGCGGGTGTTTCTGCACTTGATCCCTGCATACGTCCTGGCGTTGGCGCTACCCTTCTCCGTCCCCCGTAAATATTGGCCGGACAAGCTTACGGACGTGATTGCCAGGGCATGGAAGTTTGCCATCCTCGCGTTTTTCATCCAGGTCACTATCATCAAGATGCCTATTGAGCAGTTGGAGCTAATCTACACCCGCGTACCCTTCATCCGCGTGGCCGACGTCAAGATGCTGCGGTTTTTCGTAAGCATGTCGGGGATGGCGACGTGCGTCATCCTGGCGATGCTGATTATTTCCGTTGTTAATAAAAACTATTGGTGCCGCTTTTTTTGTCCCTATGGCGCACTGCTGGGCATTATCGCATACGCAAGCCCGATGAGGATACGGCGCGACACGGGAAAATGTACCGATTGTGGGAAGTGCACAAGGGCGTGCGCGATGGATATCGTTGTTGAAAAGAAGCTAAACGTCCTGACCCACGAATGCGTGGCCTGCTACGACTGCGTCAATGCCTGCCCGGTCAATGGCGCCCTGGATATGAAACTGGTGGGGAATAACAAAAAGATACACTACGGGCTTTACGCTGGTCTGCTTATCGGACTTTACGTAGCCGTTACCAGCCTGGCGCGCGTTACGGGGCACTGGTATACCCAAATATCCGATGCCGAATACATCCTGCGGATAGCGGAGATCGACTTGCCAAAATACCAGCACAAGGCGGGACAGTTTGAGACGGAGTAGTCATGGTAGCACCGTGACTTCTGCGGCTTTTCCCCGTGGCGCGAAGAGCCTCTTCGCGCTGCATAGCTCCGGTAGGAACGAAATAGTGGTAGAAAATAAACACCGAAATAGTATGAGTTCCGTAGGAACGATATCATTGGCAGAACGATTGGGTTTCAACTATATCACTGGAAGGCACCAAACATGTTAACCATTCTTGCAATAGGTCCCCATCCTGACGACGTAGAAGGCGGTATGGGCGGGAGTATCCTGAAATTTGCGGGGCTTGGATACAGCGTACACGTCCTCGACATGACCAACGGCGAACCCACACCGCATGGCAGCCCGGAAATCCGGCAAAAGGAGTGGGAGCAGTCGTCCGCTTTGCTGGGCGTGAAGAGCAGGACGGTACTCGACCTGCCAAACCGCTATCTCATGGACGGCATTGAAGCCCGCAAAAAAGTAGCCGCCGTGATTCGAAGGATACAGCCGCAAATCCTCTTCCTGCCTTACTGGATTGACGCACACCCGGATCATATTCAGACCACACAGATTGGCGAGGCAGCCCGGTTCTACGCGAAACTGACGAAGTCCGATATCCCCGGAGAACCCTGTTACCCGGCGCACATCTACTACTACCTCTGTTCACATCTTCGTGTACACGTTACCCCATCGTTTATTCTGGACATCAGCAATGAATTTGAGAAAAAGCTTCAGGTGGCCTGGTGTTATCAGTCGCAGTTCGCCTACGACGAGGCGCGGTGGAAGCACATCAGCAACTCATTTATTGCACAAAACCAGTATTACGGCAACCTGATACGGGCCGGTTACGGCGAGCCGTTTATGAGCCGTGAGCAGGTGGGATTGAAGGATATACGGGACATTATATAACCCGAACGAGTCGGAAGCGTAAAGTAAAAAAACCGCCGGCATGTCATACGAGAAATCTTCTGAAAAAAACGAAGCAGGAGCTTCCGGCACAAGCGCATTCCCAAGCGGGAATGCTTGGGAACGAGAGGAAATATCCATCCGCTAACTTAACACATATAGGGGAAACCCCGTCCCTGCGGCGTGGTTTGCATGGATAGATGTGGGTTTGCCTTTAACCATCCGTTCCAAAGGCAAGGCAGAAGCCTTGCCCTACGTGTTTCTTCCGGTGATACCGTCAATTCAGATACCGCACTTCCCCATTGCCGCTTTCGCGGATGCCCTTGTGGATAACCAGTTTCTTGCCCTGTGATACGCCGGAATCATAGGCGTCCTGGCAGGTTTTGGAATACCGGGAAGCGGAGCTAGTGCGTCTGGGGTTTATTCGGTGATAATATTCTGTGAGCCGGGGGTCTCCCTTCCAGACCAGTTTTTGCGACGCATTTTCCTGCGACTTGCTATCCAGCTTATGGTAAAAACCATTTAACAGGCCGTAGATAAAGGTCCTTCGGTGTCTGTTTCCGTCTATATTGCCTTTCTCTTTATAGTCCTTCCAAAAAAGTTCAGAGACGTTTTGGAGATAATGGTACACGTATTCCGCCATCTCGACGTTTTCCGGCGTGCCGTAAATTTCCAATATCCGGCCTTGCTGGTTGCTATGCTGGTTGTATCCGAACGTCCAGATGGATTCTACGAAAAAGAATTTGCAAATGATTGAGTTGATTATGGACTTTGCGGGGTCTTTCCGGCCTGTTTCACCGATTTGTTTATGGATGTAATTCCATTTCGTTTGAGTGTCCAGGATCGAAAGGTTGTGCCGTAACAACAGCTCGTGCGCTTTAGCCATGGCCGTCTGCGCCTCGTTTTCGTTGGGGCTTTGGGCCAGCGCCAGCAGTTTATGCACCTTATCCAGTATCAGGTGGTTTTCCGGGGTTGCGGTAAACCGGTTTTTGCGTTTTTCCATCCAGTTTTGTATATGGCCCGTAGCCGTCGGGTCAAACCCCTTTTCAATGCAAACCCTCTTGAATGCCTCTCCGTGGGGTACTTCATCACGGATGCCTAAAATCTCTTCTACGTACTGGTGCGCCATCTCATGACAAAGCACCTCCTGTACGCATTCCCAGCTATGCGTTTTGATCAGGTTGACGCTAATGGAGAGCCGCCGGTGGCAACCTCCCAACCACCTGCCCATTGCCTCACTTGAATAAGACAGTTCGTAGCTTGGGGGGCGCATCGCCTTGTTAAAGGAATTAAAATTTACCGTTTTCCAGTCTTCGTTCAATTGCCTGATCCACGCGGTTTTTATCTTGTCGTCTATGTCTGTCATGGTATTAAAAAGGGACGCTTTCTCCGAAAAAAAATTATATTTTTATCCGATACAATTAACTAATGCATTCAGCATTCTTTGCATTCACTTACGAAGATATGGCACGCCGTAGACTCATTCACAAACGAGAAAAGCCCGGCCTTATTACCTTGCCGCCACACCGTAAAATGATACTTCTAAAGTGGGCTTTGCCCACAACCCAATAGAAAAAACACACGTTGTAAAATGTC
>CAYHFB010000378.1:1886-4272 GCA_964355695.1 uncultured candidatus Brocadiaceae bacterium | reverse complement strand
GATGGCGTAATCAACCGTATAAAATGCATGGTTCAGGTTGCAAACCTGAACCCGCACAAACCCGTACCAGTGTCGCCCTTTCGGGGCTTGATAACTGCTTACGCAGTGGGCTACAAAACGGGGCGTGACGAGGACACCCCATCGGGGTGTAACAACCGTAGCTCACTGCGTAAGTGGTGGGTAAAGAGAAACACCGATTATTTCAGTGACGGTACAAGGTACTATTTGAGCTATAAAGGAGTTATTATGATTAAAGAGGAATTGGAAAAACAGGGTATAAAAGGACGAGACAAAGAAATCGTTTTAGCATTTAAGCGGCGACTTACGGACGATATTCGGGCTGTTGTTGCCAAATTGATTGTCTTCGGCTCAAGGGCTAGGGGAGATGCAACGGAAGAATCAGACCTTGACCTTATTGTTCTGGTAACTACAAAAATGCCCGATATCGAAAGAGCATTAGATGATATTGCATATCGCGTAATGTGGGAATATGATTTTAAACCTATGATAGCCCTCAAGGTCTTTACGGAAACGGAATTTAATGGCGCCGTCGCCAGGGGCTTTTCCTTTTACAAACAGGTGTTGAACGAGGGGGTGTTGGTGTGATTGAAGAGGTTCAAAAACTCATAGAAAAGTCAGAACATGCCATTAAAGTGGCTGAAAGTCTGGTGTCTGTCGGTTATCCCTCTGACGCGGTCAGCAAGATATATTACGCTATGTTTTATGCTGCCCAGGCGCTTTTGAAATCTGAAGGAATTGATGTTGTAAAACATTCAGCGGTAGCTTCTGCCTTCGGATACTATTTTGCCAAATCAGACAGGATTGATTCCCGATACCACAGGATGCTTATAGACGCAAGAAAGATTAGAGAGATTGCTGATTATGATATTCAAGAGGAAATTGTCGAACCGGTTGCATCTCTCAAAATTGAAGAAGGGAAAGAATTTCTGGCAATGGTTAAAGATTTTCTCCGTATTTCTTAGCGTTATGCAACCATATTCGACATTCCTTGTTCTGCGGTTCGATATTCTTTTTTTATCTTGTGCGGGTTCAGGTTACAAACCTGTTGCAAACCTGAAGTTTTACGCTATGAGAAAGGAGGGTGTATGATGGTAGTGCGTTGGTAAAGATAATGGGTAGGGAATTTCGTGGCGCGGGGGTTTATCCCCCGCCTGGCGCGCATTCCCGGCCATTGCCGGCCATAAAGGCCGTCGCTGCAAAAAAGGCCGCCGCCGGCGGCATGATTGAAGACGTTGGTTTATTTTTCTAACAAAAAGTGAAAGGAGGCAAACGCGTTATGACTTCTATGATGTTGTTGATTTTAGTTGCTGTGTTTTTTATAGGGATTCAGGTGTTTACCGCGGTTTATGTGTATCGGGACGCGAAGGATAAAAATCTTATGGCGGGAGCGTGGACGGCGATGAACGTCTTTTTGCCGTTTATCGGGATTCTTATCTATTCCGTGTTAAACCCCAAGTCAAAATACCCCGTGCAGAAGGAGCCGGTTACCTTGCCTAAACCAGATATACAGACGGGCATTATTACCAATAATCCATCAAATTCGAGTACCGTTCCCCATAACACAGCGTTGCTGGGTGCGGCGCCGGATCTTACGGTGCCACAGGGAGTCGTCGGTGGGACGATAGTTTTCGACCCGTTAAAGAAAACGGCGCCAACCGTAGTTGCGGAACTGGTTTTCCTAAATGGCCCCAGGCAATCACAGCGGCGCCCGCTAAAGGATGGAGAGAATACCATCGGGCGTGGCTCGCAAAATACTATTGTTATTGAAGCAGATGATCAAACGGTGAGCGCAAACCAGGCCATGATCCAGAAATGGGGAGAGACCTCTACCATTATCAACCGTAGTCAGACAAATAAAACAAAGGTGAATGGTCAGGCGGTGGTTAGCCAGGAATTAAAGGACAACGACATGATAGAGATGGGTTCCGTTAAGCTGCGTTTCTGGAATCGTAAATTGACCGATGGTAATGATGCCAGCGCAGGGACGCCGCAGGCGTAGCGCAGGCATCCTGCCTGCTTTTTTCTGCCCGTTCCCAAGCCCCAGCTTGGGAACGGGGGGAAACGTAGGGCGAGGCTTTAGCCTTGCCGTTGTAACGAGTGTATGGGTGAAAACACGCGTGGGTTAGCGGAGCGCGTAGGTTGGGTTGAGCGAAGCGAAACCCAACCCAGCAAAGCGAATAACGAATATCGAACAAGGAATGTCGAACGATGAAATACGTATTTCCTTCGACATTCGACATTCGAAATTCCTTGTTCTGCGGTTCGATATGCTCTTTTCATCTTGGGTGGGGTCAAGGTATATCAGTAGAAGTAGGTTGGGTTGAGCGAAGCGAAACCCAACCCAGCAAAGCGAATAACGAATATC
>CAYHFB010000378.1:0-1786 GCA_964355695.1 uncultured candidatus Brocadiaceae bacterium | reverse complement strand
TTCCTTCGACATTCGACATTCGAAATTCCTTGTTCTGCGGTTCGATATGCTCTTTCTTGGCGGGTTCAGGTTTGCAACCTGAACCCCGTGTTTGATAAAACAATAACGCTATGCCCTTGATACGGATTTTAAAAGGTTTTACTTAATGTAACGGGAGAATAATAAAACATGTTTAAGCAATCTTTACAGAAATACCCGCTGAAGGCGTCTATTACCGGGTGTACCGACGTAGGCCGGGTGCGGAAAAACAACGAAGATAATTTTTTTGTCAGGGATATCAGCCTTGTGCCTGGCAGCCCTTTCCAGTGCGTGTTTGCGGTAGCGGACGGCATGGGCGGCCTCTCAAGAGGCGAGGTTGCCAGCGGGATAGTGCTACAATACCTGCAAGAGGTTTTTACCACCGCAAACATCACGGCGCTCGCGGGAAAGGTGAATGACGAAGAGGGGGTAAATTCTTTTTTGAAACAGACCGTGCAGGAGATAAACATGCGGATATGCGCGGAATCGCGCAATAGTGAAGGCGGGGGTTCCATGGGCACCACGATGACCTTTGGCGTGCAAAGGGGAAATACCCTTTTTATCGCGCACGTGGGCGATAGCCGCGC
Source organism: uncultured candidatus Brocadiaceae bacterium (assembly GCA_964355695.1). Lineage (GTDB taxonomy): Bacteria > Planctomycetota > Brocadiia > Brocadiales > Brocadiaceae > JACVXV01. The sequence goes on along the minus strand of CAYHFB010000378.1, from coordinate 1,181 downwards.
CTACCACTTGCGCGGACGAGATCTGGTGCAGATTACCAAAGACCATTCTTACGTGGCGGAATTGGTGGCAGCAGGCGTGCTTTCCGAAAAAGACGCCAAGGTGCACCCGCAGAGAAACGTGATAAGCCGTTGCCTGGGTAATAAAGAGCTTGTGGATGTAGACGTTATTCCTCCCCTGCCCCTAAAGCATGGTGATTACCTGTTACTCTGTACCGACGGGTTGACGGGGAAGGTTGCCGATAAGGAGATACGGGACGTCATCCTTGGGGAAAAAGACCTGAATCTGGCAGCTAAAAAGTTGATAGACTTCGCCAACGCGCGTGGTGGGGAGGATAATATTACCGTAATCCTGGCGCATTTCGCGGGGGAATCCTCGTCCTCGCCGGGTGACCGCGCGACGGTGCGGTTGGGGAGCGCGCTGTGCGGCGGTAAGAGGCCGTCCTCAAAGAAATGGCTGCTGATTGGTATGCAGTTGGCGGCGGCGGCAATGGTGGGGGCGATGGTGATGATGTATTACAAGGGGAAAAGTAAAACTGGTGGTGAGGCTAAGAACGCCCGGACGCAGGATGCACACGGGGCGGATGCGGGAACAAAGGGTTTGCCGGGAAAAGGTTTCGGGGGTTTTACGGATAATGCAAAGCTGGCGGATGCAAAGAGCGCAGCGCCAGTTGCAAAGCCGGCGGATGCGCAGGGCGCTGCACCCGTGTTGAAACCGGAAAATACTGAAGAGAAAGAAGATTTCAAGCAAACAGACGGCATGCCGGAAGATGCGGCAACGCAAAAGGCCAGGCAGGAGGCGGGCGAGAGGGCTGCGGCGGATGAGAAATTGGCAGAGAGGATGGTATCGACGGGAGCGCTTAATGAAAAACAAGGGGACTATCGCACTGCGCTGGAGACGTATAAGCGCGCCCTGTCCCTATCGCCGGAAAACACCCGCGCGCTTGAAGGTATAGCGCGGTGTATAGAGAAGCTAAGCGGCAAAGGGGGAACAAAATCAGGTAAAGTGAATGTAAAACCAATCGAAAAACGAAAATGAACCATACGCTTGGGCGTAAGCGTAGGGCAAGGCTTCAGCCTTGCAGTTGGAATTTTTCAGGTTGGAAGCGAAACCGAACAAAACGAATACCGAATGACGAAGGACAGCGGCGAAACCACCGGTAGCCACGAATGAACGCGAATGA
>CAYHFB010000377.1:0-4274 GCA_964355695.1 uncultured candidatus Brocadiaceae bacterium | reverse complement strand
CCACACATATAAATAACTCCTTAAATTAGGCCTTCGGCGACTGATTTGTATTCACCCACAATGACACGGGCGCCGTGTCCCTACATTGAAATTCCTGTACGTTAAATTATGTCGCCTACGGCGGCCGCATTTGTAGCACAGACGTCCCGCCTGCATTTAAAAAACAGCAGGCGGGACGCCTGCGCTACCGACAATGGTTGCATCTGTGAACCCACGGGAACACCCCACGCGTGCTACGGTACCGGGACGCAGAACGTCCCAAAGCAGCATTCCCACGAAGATCGTGGGAACGAGTCGAAAAGATTGCTTTGGAATCCGGCACTATTAAGTCAGTATGATACCAAAATCATAGTTCAGGTTGCAAACGCAAACCCGACGAGAGGTTATTTTTTGTGACTCTTTCATTTTGAAATTCCTTAGATATGCTTAACGTTCGTTAAGTGAATCCCTTGTTTTTGTTGTTTTTCAATATCAATTACGTAATGTCCTGTGACAGCCACAAATGCCTCTTTTTTCAGGGAGTTGCTCTTCATCAGGATGAACCTCACCAGCGTGAAGAATGCTAAATTGCGTGCCGTCAGGGCTAAAGACCGGGCTTGGCGCGTGCCTGGTACCCCAGCCTAATCGATAGAAATAGTAGGGGTATACAAACATAAAAGCCTTATGCATGATATATTTCCAGAACTCCTGATCTGCGGAAATTTGATTTGATATGGAGTTTCCGGCGGATTGGAAAATGGGCTGGTGTTTCAATACCGGATTTATGGCAAAAGGAGGTATTGGAAGTAATCGGGAATGAGAAGGTTGCAGATAAACGGTGCCGGTAAAAGAGGGCAATTGAAGGCGCAGGACGAGTGGCTTAAAAACTGATAAAGCCGCCGAGTGACTTGATTACCGGGTTATCTTCGAAGTCGCCTGCCGGACGGAGTGTATACAAAGATTGGAGTATACACCCGATATAAAGTCCACGGCCTTCGATCTTATGGTAAAACGATGGCTGTGTTTGCAGGGCATACCGTGTGTTGCCGTATCATTACACGGGAGGAGGAAAGGAGCGGGACGGGACATTACATCTGCATCCTCATAACTTCCTTGTAAGTATCGATCAGCTTGTTGCGTGCTTCCATCATGAACTTGAAGCTGATTTCCGCTTTCGACATGGCAATCATGACTTCATGCACGTTTTCCACCTTGCCCGTAGCAAAGTTTTCTATGCTTTCGTTGGCCTTGGATTGCAAGTCGTTGACTTCGTTAATGAAGCCGCCCAGGGTCTTTTTGAAAGAGTCTTTTCCTTCTCCATCAACGGACTTGGTAAGCTCCGTGTTTGTTGGGAAAGCCCCTTTACTCGTATTAATTGGTGTAATAGCCATAGCCTAATCTCCCGTACTACCTTCCTAAAAGGGATAACGCCTTAGCGTTCATGTCTTTTGTTGAGTTTATTACTGCAAGGTTTGCCTCATACGACCTTGACGCCGTAATGAGATCGACCATTTCCGTTGCCACCTGTACGTTGGGCATATTTACAAAACCCTTTGCATCCGCCTTCGGATGCCCCGGCATGTACTGAACGGTAAACGGATCCTGGCTTTTTACAATGCCCTTCACCTTGACACCGCCCAGCCGTTCTGAGCCGCTAATACCTTTGGCGCCGCCGTTTTGCAACTCCTTAAGTACTGCTGAAAATTCTACCTGCTCGCGCCGGTACGGGCCGCCTTCCGGCGTGTCGGTGGCATTCGCGTTTGCGATATTGTTGGCAATTACATTCATGCGCATGCGCTCTGCGGAAAGACCGGAACAACTAATGTCAAATGCTGAAAGTATTTTACCCATTCCCATAAATCACCTCCGGGTTTTATCCCTTAGAATTGTCAATTGCGGATTTTACCATGTCCATTTTCTTGCCCAGTAACTGCGTGTAAACGTTGTATGTGCCCGTGTTCTTGAGCAGTGACGTTACCTCTGTGTCTATATTCACGTTGTTGCCGTCGTTTCTGATGTTACCGCTGCCCTCTTTGTCTTTTGAAACTACGATCTTGGGCTGCAAGGTGGTCAGCTTGGCTACCGGCACGTCTTGAATCGCCCGTGAAAGCTGATCCTCAAAACTTACCTCCATCCTTTTGTATCCGGGGGTGTTGACGTTAGCAATGTTATTTGCAATAACCTTATGCTTCGTTGCGGATACGTTCATCATCTTTTCTAACAAGTTAGTACTGGTGTCCATTCCCGTAATCATAGATAATTCTCCTTTAACGAGTGCTTTCGCGATTTTCCGGTTTCGGCGGCTATAGGGGAGGGTGCTTGTCTGTCAAACCGTACCATTCCTTTGCAGCCGCTACGTTCCGTATCATTTTGAAACTTCTACGTTAAATCAAAAGCAAACTCAATGCCAAACGCGCTTCTTTATCTATGAATCGTTGGAAATGTGGGGTTCCGGTATGCTAAACGGCCTGGGAACCATGACTTAGTGGAAAAAACATTCAACCGGCGCAGGAAATTATTTCTCTCTCAAAGGGTGTGCCGCACGCTGCATCGTACTTGTTAAGCTTATTTCTCAACGTCCGTGTTGTAATTTTAAGCATTTCGGCGGCCTTGGTTTTATTTCCACCGGTTTTTTCGAGTGTGCTGTATATCAAATCCTTTTCAACGTCCTCTATCGCGTTCCCATGGGTGTGAGCGGTTTCAGATGAGGCATCCTGCTTAGGGGAAACGAGATGGTTGATGTGTTCCAGCTCAAGCACTTCATCATATCCCACAACCACGGCTCTATGTATGATGTTCCGCAATTCCCTTACGTTTCCAGGCCAATCGTATTTACACAGGTAGTCCATGGCCTCGTTGCTGATGGCCTTGACGGTGGCGTTGTTCTCAATGCTGTATTTTTTCAGGTAATAGTCTACGAGGAGGGGAACGTCCTCAATGCGCTCCTTTAGGGAGGGCAGATAAATAGGCACGACGTTGAGCCGGTAATACAGGTCTTCCCTGAACCGGCCTTCCTGTACCTCTTTCATCAGATTTCTGTTTGTGGTGGCGACGATGCGCACGTCGATCTTTATCGTTTTTTCCCCGCCTACCCGCTCAAATTCCTCCTCTTCCAGTACCCTGAGCAGTTTGGCCTGTATATTGTGGGATATTTCGCTGATTTCGTCAAGGAGCAACGTGCCTTCGTTTGCCAGTTCGAAACGTCCTGCGTGCCGGGAAACGGCGCCGGTGTAAGCGCCCCGCTCATGTCCGAACAACTCGCTTTCCAGGAGCGATTCCGCCAGGGCGGCGCAATTAACGCGGATGAAAGGCTTTTCCGCACGCGGGCTGTACTGGTGTATGGCGCGCGCGATGAGTTCCTTGCCGGTGCCGCTTTTCCCCTGGATGAGTACGCTTGCCTTGCTTTGGGCTATTTTCTTTGCCTGTTCGTAAATCTGCGCCATCTTCGAGTTCTTGCTGAACACGGGGTTGCACTTTTCATCAACATTGGCATTCGACCGCCAGAATCGGTTTTCAACGATCAACTTCTCCCGTTCGTTAATCCTTGAAATGAGTAGCTCTATCTGTTCCGGAGAAAACGGCTTTATGATGTAATCATAAGCGCCCTTCTTCATGGCCTCCACGGCGGTTTCTATGGTGCCGTAAGCCGTCATGAGGATTACGATGGTTTCAGGATGCATGCCTTTTACCTTTTCAAGCACTTCCATACCGCACATACCGGGCATCTTCATATCGAGAAAGATTACGTCGCATCGCTCTTTTGCCAGCTTTGCAATCGCCTGTTGCCCGTCGCTTGCATCCGTCACCGCGCACCCGTTCCTTCTCAGGGTTTCGCAGAGATATTCACGCCCCAGCGCGTCATCATCGACTACCATAATTTTTTCAACACTCATTGTTGTTCCCCTGTAGAGTTATAAGGCTTCGTTTGCAATTTTTAGTGGGGCAAGGCCCCGGAATAATTAAAAGACTTGAAACCACAGATTTTCGTTAGGTCGCCTAATGTATCGACAACCCTCGATGTCGGCCAATGGCTTAATTTTTGACAGGATAACAGGATTAACAGGATATTTTTTTGTCATGCCATGTTTTCAATGCTTAAACCAGAAAACACAAGGGGTTCACCCTGTATTTTTCGAAAAACAGAAGCTTTTGGCTATAATTCTTTTACTTTTCGTTTAATTTCAACTTGTCTTTCTCCAAAATTAAGAATCAGTCCGACCGGCTTTCCAGTAGCAACTAGATAATTAACTAATTGAACTTCATGAGCCATTACCACCCTTCTAACAGATTTCAAT
>CAYHFB010000376.1:0-4282 GCA_964355695.1 uncultured candidatus Brocadiaceae bacterium | reverse complement strand
GTTCAGGTTTGCAACCTGAACCATACATTTTATACGGTTGATAACGCCATCACCCCAACAGAACGCTATTATCCCGATGAATTACCGCCGTAAAACCTTTTCACCTGCTTGTCGAGGGGCTTTGCGTTATCGTTTTATCAAACACGGGGTTCAGGTTGCAAACCTGAACCCGCTCGCGGTTCGCCTTTATCCGCGTTCATTCGCGTTCATTCGCGGTTCCCCATGGTTTTCGCCGCGCCCCTTAATCATTCGAAATTCCTTGTCCAATATTTCAAGCAACTCGCTGAACTGGAAGGATTCCACCCGACGCCGTAGTTCCTCGCCGAGGGAATGATCAATGTCGCTGATAAGCCCGGCGATTTTGATGCAACCTTCCCGGTCTAATAGTTCCACGGCCTTGCGCAAGTCGCTCAACGTCTCAGGAGCAAGCTTGCTCAGGCTTGCCAGGCTTGTATTGGCAGACGGCTTAATGCCGTTCCCGGCGGGGCGCTCCGCATAGCGAAAACGCACCTGCAGGTGCTTCGACAGGGCGTCGAAAATCTCGCTTTCACGGTACGGCTTGCGCACGAAATCGTCACAGCCCGCCTTCAGGATTTCGAGCCGCTCTTCCTCCAGCGCGTGCGCCGTCAGCGCCACAATCCTGACTTCGGAACCGCCTTTGCGTGCGCGGATGCGGCGGGTGGCTTCCAGGCCATCCATGACCGGCATGCGAATGTCCATCCAGATCAGGTCGGGACGCCACTGTTCGAATTGCGCCAGGGCTTCCTGCCCATTGTGCGCATCGCGTATTTCAAAACCCAGCGGTTCAAGCAGTTTATGCAGCAACAGTCGGTTTTCCGATTGATCTTCCGCCACCAGCAGGCGATAGCTGGGTTGCCCCGGCGCCAGCCCGATTACCTGTCCACGCTGTTCTCCGACGGGCACAGCAACGTCCGGTGAGGCGGACTGAACCACCGGTATCTCAAAGTGGAATGCCGACCCCATGCCGGGCGTCGAAACAACCTCCAGTTTTCCATGCATCAATTCGACAAACTGCTTGCTGATGGCCAACCCCAGGCCGGTTCCAGTTTCTACCGACGGCTGTTGTCCCAATTGCACAAAAGGCGTGAACAGACGCCGGCGGTTTTCCTCGCTCATGCCCGGCCCGGTATCTTCCACCGTAAAGCGCAACCATAGTTTGTCTTCCCGGTCAGTGCGTTCGACGCGGAGAACGGCCCCGCCCTGCCGCGTAAACTTGATCGCGTTGCCGATCAGATTGGTCAACACCTGGCGCAGCTTGGTGGCATCTATCACGACGTAACGGGGAACGTCCGGCAGCAATTCGGCGCGTAAATCCAACCCTTTTGATAGCGCTTGCATGTTCAACAGTCCCTGTACTTCATGCAGCAGATGATGCAGGTCGGTGTTCGATTCCTCCAACTCCACCCGCCCCGCCTCAATCTTGGAGATATCCAGTACGTTGTTGATCATGTCCAGCAAATGCTCGCCGCAACGGACGACGATGTCCATATTTTCTGACTGGGTCTGGGGAAGTTCAGGGGTTGCGCGTATCAGCCGCGAAAAGCCGAGGATGGCGTTGAGCGGGGTACGCAACTCATGGCTCATGTTTGCCAGAAACACGCTCTTGGCGCGATTGGCGGCCTCGGCCTGCTCCTTGGCACGCTTGGCGCGCGCGTTGGCGCGCAGCATAGCCTCGGCAACGCAGGAGATCATCATACCATTGAGGACAAAAACCCCCATGCCCAGCCAGTCCGAGTGTTTCGTAATAAAAGGGGCGCCGACTAAATGCGTCCCCAGGAAAGCCGTGATAAGACAGGCGAGAACCGTTCCCATCAAACCGGCAAGAAGTCCTCCATAAATTGATATTACCATGACTGCGGGATAAAACGTCAGCCAGACGACTGTTGTTTCAAGCGACTGCAAGGGCCATATACGCAAGGCAGCGGCCACGGCAGTAATTGCCACGGCAAAGAAAAAACGATTAACTTTTCCAGGACGTCCGCCCAGGGTGGTCTTCGCGGTAACTTCATCAACCGTCTCTCCAATCACGAAAACCAAAAGCTTGTTTGTCTGGAACATTGCAACCGCAAGGATTAGCGCTATGACGATAAAAATGATCCGTAATATCAAAGCCACGTTCGCGGCCGCTCGAACGGCGTCCAGCGTGCGCTTTTCCATCAATAAATAAAAGTCATTAATGGACGCCATGATGGCGGCCTTGGCCTGATGGTACCTGGCGTCATGCAACATCGTGATTGCCCTGGCGCGTCTGGCCCTGGCTCCCGGTCCGGACGTTTCAACCAGTTTCATCGCATGAAATTCCGTGGCGGTCAGGTCGTCGGAATTCGCTTTGGCTTCCGACAGCTTGCTCAACTCCTCCCCGGTAAATCCGGCCTGCCGCATCAACTCTAGTAATGCAATAGCCTGCCCGTTGCCGGATTGCGGCAATGGCTTATTCGCCAACACTAAATCCCAGTAAACATTCTGATACCCATCAGGACGCGGCTTTTTCCCGTCACGGATGTCCAGAATGTCCTGATAGTATTTTTTGTAGAGGGGGTCGTTCGTCACCACATACGTTCGCACCATTCTGGTCAGGTCATCCGAAGACTGACGCAGTTCGTTAGCGAGCGAAGAGGACCGTATCCGTACGTCATTTGCGCGGCCAATCCGTTTTTCCGACCAAACGTAAACGGTAAAGGCCATAGCAACGGCGAACACACCAACGACAATCCGGATATAAGCGGTTTGTGACAGATTTGTGTTCATGATTGAGTTCAACCGCGAAAAAGGTACTTGGGCTGAAAGTTGCTGAAATACCTTTTCCCTGATTTGATTTTTGGCTTGCCTTGCTCACCTTTTAAACGATTGTTTTCGTCTCGCAATCGCTGATTTTCTTCCTGAAGATTGCGAATGCTTGTCGCCTGATTTTCTATCAGATTAAAAAGTGCATGGACCGTCTCTTTTATCTTCTCATCTTGAATGGTATCAAGATTGATATCCAATTGCTCTCATAGATATATTTGCTTTATCGTCATCATAATTTATAGTAAAAAAATAGCATATTGCCTTCCACTTTTCAACTTGTTTTTTTTGTTACTTTTATGAGAATCAGGAACTCTCAATCGGTCTTTTACCATGAAATTTTGAGAGGATACCCTTTTAACCAGCCACATCAGTTGCCTGCTATTCCTCTTCGAACTCCCAAAATAATCGCTTTGAGGCCTTGCTAGTTCTGCTTCTCACGATTACTTTCAAAGGCCCAAGCCGGTTGCATAGACCGTTTGAGTCTATAGCCTCCAGGATGTAATAATATTTTCCACTACCCGGATTATCTTTTAAGCAGTAGTTGGCGCGAAGCATACCATTACCCTGTGATGTTATGGGTTCTTCATTTATCATCTTATACGTGCCCCCTCTTCTTATTGACCGGTACACGTTAAACACTGCTTTATTTATCTCGTATGCCGTTTCCCATACCAGGATAATACTTTTGTCATGATTCACATACGCCTCAAAACTAACCATGCTCATGGTTGTGGGCAGCATTATGGGCAATGGGCGTTGGAGTTGATGTGCCAGAACCGGTGAACACTCTGCATCCTTTGTATTGGTGTACTTAATAGCCATTGGGGGTTCATTTGTTTGCAAATTTATTTCCACCCTATTGTTCCTTTCTAACTGATCCATTTCGTTAGCACCCTCTTCTGGTAGAACCATTCTATACCAGCGATGCCTGGAAACCCGTGTCACTATTTTCTCATTCCTATGCGGTAACTGGGGAACATGCAGACAAGCCCATGAATCCGATTTCGTCCGTTTTTTCTATTAATCCTTTCACCTTTTGTTTCAATTCGGTTAAATCAGATGATTTCAAAACAAAAGCGCCGGATGGCCACAATTGGCAACCGTCTTTATAACTGCTGTTTGTCGTGTGTATAATCATGTGCGTCTTTTTGTATTCTTTTAATAGGAGGTTACACAACGGACAATTCTTTGCCAGGTAAAAATCAATAATAATCACATCCGGGGTTTGTTCATATACCTTGTTTATGGCTTCTGTGCCGTCAATGGCCGTAATAACGCGGTATCCTTCCAGCGAAAGTTCCCATTGATAAAGCAAGCGTAGGTTTTTATTGTCTTCAATCAAAAGAATTGTTTTCATATTTTCTGTTTTAAGTTTTAAGTTTTAAGTTTCGGATTTCGAATTTCAGATTTCGTATTTCCTATTTCATCACAAACCTTATCCCCTTTCATTTACAACATCTGCTTCCTAAAAGAC